>VBLV01000012.1:4790-6971 GCA_005879045.1 Methanobacteriota archaeon
TCGACGTCGGCCCGGAGATACGCTCGGCCTCGGTCGAGCGACCGGATCGCAAAACGCCGTTGGCCTTGCACGACGATGTCGTACTCGCCGTGAGAGTTTCGTTGGCACGCGATGATCGCCGCCTCGGTGCCGATCCGCCGGGGGATGGCGTGACCGCCCACCTCGTCGCCATCGAGGATCAGGGCAATCCCGAAAGGCTCATCATGCTCGAGGCAGCGACCGATCATCTCGCGGTACCGTGGCTCGAACACGTGCAACGGCAGGGTGGTCTCGGGAAACAGGACCGTATGGAGGGGGAAGAGCGGGAGACGCACGGGCTGCGGCCATCCCGCGAGAGGCCATAAGCCTGCTTACTTTGGCCGAATGTCGAGCCCGACGACCCACGCCGTGCGGCATCCGGGACAGTTGACTTCGCGACGCATCGCATCGCCCTCGTCGGCCATCTTGAACGTGAAGAAGAGCGGGTTGTTGCACCGCGGACAATTGAAGTTCAAGCCGCCGACCGTCATGCGACTCCCTCGAAGGGCCGAGTGGTCTTAAGGTTGCGCTCGCCTCCCGGCAAGTTTATGAAAGTCTCGTCCTTCCTCGGTCGTTCATGCGCGTCGAGAAGGTCGTCTCCCCCCCGCTCGACAACAACGCGTACTTTGTTTTCGACGAGGCCAGCCGGCTAGCCGCGGTCGTGGATCCGGCCTTGGCGGGGAAGGAGCTCCTCGCAATGTCGGAGAAGTTCGGCGCGAAAATCATCTACATTCTGAACACGCACGGGCATCCGGATTCGACCGCCGACGATGCATCGATCCGGACCGCGACGGGAGCGAAGATCGCGATTTTCGAGGTCGATGCCCCGCGGCTGGAAAGGAACGCGCGAGGGACGCGATGGTTCCTTCCCGCACCGCCGGCCCCCGTGAAAGCGGACGTCCTCCTGAAGGAGGGCTCCGAACTGAAGCTCGGAGACCTTGTCATCACCGCCCTCCACACGCCGGGGCACACGGAGGGCAGTGCCTGCTTCCATGTCAAGGCGGCGGGTGCGCTCTTCACGGGCGACACCCTGTACGCGGGGTCCTGCGGTCGTACGGACGTCCAGGGCGGGAGTCCGGCGAAGATGGTCTTCACCCTCCGGCGATTGAAAGAACTTCCGGCCGACACCCGCGCGTACCCGGGCCACGGGCCCGAGACGACGATCGGCGACGAGACGTGGATCAGCGACCTGGCGTACCCGGTCGTCTGATCAACGGCGCATTCCGCTCGCGGCCCGCCAGCTCCGGGCGGACGGCATGTGACGGACGAGTCGGACGCGGGCGACGCGTCGAGTGATGCCCAAGCCCAGGCGCCGGTGGACGACCTTCATGCTGAAGACCACGACGAGGAAGTACGCGTACAGGATGACGAGCGTCACGGGCCAATAGTACTGCCACAAGATAGCGACGAGGCCCACGATGGCGAGCGCACCCACCACGATGCGGAGGACGAACGTCTCGATCGTCGATCGGCTGAACGGGCCGCCGTCGACGCCGTAGTTCGTGTGGCGCACGGGTTCGCGGAACGCATGGCGGGCCGATGCCCAGACCCCGAACACGAGGACGGGAGTGAGGAGGGACATGGCCAGGTGTGCCGCGCCGGTGGTCACCGTCAAATCGATGATCCAGGCGGCGTAGAAGATGAGGGACGCTTGGAAGAGCCGCTTGCGCCGGTAGATCGGCAGAAAGTTCGGCATGATGACCGTCTTCAGCGTCCTCTTCACGAGCTCCGCACCGAAGCGAAGCGACTTCGGGAGTCGGTTCGCGAAGAAGGCGGCGATCCGGTTCGATCGGCCCATCAGAATCGGTGCGAGAGAGCTCATCACGATGCACAGGATGCCGGCGAAGGGGGTCAGGTACGTTCCTGCGTAGTCGTTCGAGAGCTGCGGGTTCGCGCGGATCGCCCGGGCCCCCACGGTCGCGTACAGGATGGCCTCCTCGTTGCGCGCGATGAGGCTCGTGCCGATCGCGGTCGATGCGCGACCAGAGAAGCCGATGAAGTACGCGAGGCTTGCGGTGAGGAACAGGTCATTCAACAGGATCAACGGCACTGCGATCGCGAGCATCGGCAGCACGGAGCCGAGGGCCGCCGGATCGATCAACATCCCGAAGGTGAGGAAGAAAATCGCGACGAACGCATCCCGGAGCGATTCCATCTTGACTT
>VBLV01000013.1 GCA_005879045.1 Methanobacteriota archaeon
GCATACGGGGCCGGGGGATCCCATGGTCAGTTCGCAAACGTTGGCGAAAAGCATCGTGAAGGGAAGCCTTCGACCGAAACCGGACGAGGTCGTGCTGATCTCGACGTATCCGCATACGATGGAGCTCGCGGAGCAGACCGCCTTGGAATGCCAGAAAGCGGGGGCTGATCCTGCTCTGTGGCTCGAGACGGATGCGTTGTTCTATGGGAATTTCAAGAACTACTCTGTCGAGAGCCTCCATCAGGTGTCAGGTCATTGCGTGGGCCTCCTCGACTACGTGAACTCGTACATCTGGTTCTTCGGCCCTCGCAACCCCGCCCCGATGGCGACCGTTCCTCGGGAGAAATTCGCCGCGATGTTCGAGGGAGAGAAGGCTCACGCCGACAAGGCGTTCGAGAAGATGCCGAAGAACGTCGCCGTCGCGATTGGCTCGGTCACTCGGGAACGGGCCAAGACGTACGGTTTCAATTACGCGAAATGGAAAGCGATGGTCGAGGCGGCCAGCGTTGTGAATCAGGAGCGGCTGGCGTCGCTTGGCAAGCTCGTCGCCGGTCTCATTTCCCACCCTGTCGACGTCCGCGTTACTTCCGACAACGGGACCAAGTTGAAGTTCCGCCTCGCCGGACCCGAGCGGAAGCCGTACGTCCACGACGGGGTCATCAGCGATGAGGACCTCGCCGTCGGCACGCTCGCGGCCCGGTCGGTCGACCTGCCCACCGGAGAGGTTGGCGTTGCTCCCGTCGAAGAGAGCGCCAGCGGCACCTTCGTGGCGGATGTCTCAATCCCGCAGCGGGGTCGACTCATCGAGGGCCTCTCGTGGACGTTCCGGAACGGGAAGGTGACGGACTTCTCCGCGAAGAAGAACGTGCAGTTCGCGCAGACGAACTGGGCCGAGGCCACCGGGGCGAAGGACGTCTTCGGCGGGGTCGGGTTCGGATTGAACCCGAAGGCGCTGCCCGGATTCCTCCAGAACAGCATCGTGTCCGGTGCCGTGAGCATCGGTATCGGAGACAACCGCGACGCGGGCGGCAAGAACGACAGCAGCTACCGGTTCTCGGCATCGCTCGCCCACGGGACCGTCGAGATCGGCGGAAAGACCGTGATTCAGGACGGGGCCTGGACGATCTAGACGCCGCACGCGGACTCACTCGGCTCCCGGGCCGACCGGACGACCTTCCGCCGCTGTCTCCGCACGCACGGTCCAGCTCTCCCCGAAGCGGGAGTCCGGCGGAGGGTTCAAGTGGAGGAGGCCGCATGGGCGACCGATTCCCATGTGGGCCCCCACGCCGACGGTCCCGTCCTCGCCGTATTCTCCCGCGCCGCGAAAGCTCGGGTTCCTCGAGCGCCTTCGGATCGGCTGGCAGCTCACCAAAGTGAGCCTCGGCGTCCTGCGCAAGGAGAAGGGACTCATCCTCCTCCCGTTCCTCTCCCTGTTGATTACCGGCGCCGTCTGGATTCTGTTTTTCATCACCATCTTCTTCCTTACCGCTCCCTCGGACGTGTTCGGATTCTGGCTCTTCTACGTCGGACTCGCGATCGTCTACTTCGTCACGTTCTTCGTGTCGATTTACTTCAATGCCGCCGTGATGGGCGCCGCGATGATTCGATTGAACGGCGGCGACCCGACGATCTCGGATGGCCTGAAAGTCGCGAGGCAGAACATTCGCCGGATCGCCGGTTGGGCGTTGGTGACCGCCACGGTCGGATTGATCTTGCGGGCGATCGCCGAACGGTTCGGTTTCATCGGACGGATTATCGCGGGAGCCTTCGGCGCCGCCTGGGGCATCATCACGTACCTCGTCGTCCCGGTGTTGATCTTCGAGAAGATCGGGCCTTGGGCTGCCGTGAAGCGAAGCGGATCCCTCCTGCGACAGACGTGGGGCGAGGCGGCGGGCGGATACCTCTCGCTCGGCGGGATCATCGTGCTGCTCGCGCTCCCCGCGTTGCTGGTGCCCCTCCTCGGGTTCGCCCTCGGCGGTGTGGTCGGTCTCGCGATCGGCCTCGGGATCGCGGTCGTCTACTGGCTCATCCTCGGTCTCGTCGGTTCCGCGGCTCAGAGCATCTTGGTGACGGCGTTGTACCGGTACGCCACGACCGGCAAGCTCGGATTCGGATTTCCGGAGAACCTCTTCGCCGCGCGGTATCCGAGTGGCCGCTGATTCTGCGAGCCTAGGCGCGGCTCGGGCGGCCTTTCGCCAACTGCGCTGGGCGAGACACGATCACTGCGTTGTCCAGGTGACTTCCGCGAGCATCTCGGTGGTCAGGAGATCCAACGCGAACGTCGTCGAAGCCGGCAGCGGGGCTAGGTTTCCGGTGACCCGCAGCGCATCGCCAGCGCCGAAGACCTGATTGTTGTCTTGATCGAGCCAAAATACGCGCAGCGTGTAGCCTCCCGCGGGTAAGACAACCGAACCGTTCGGGGGAGGCATGCTCTTCGAACTCCCCGAGCCATTCGCCATTAGCCTGACCTGGAGACTCGAAGGATCGATTTCGCGGGACGTCGACACGACAGGAATGCTCGCGTTCCCACCCGTCATCTCGACGAGCCCGAAGACGACGAGCGGACGCGGAGGAACTGGAGGACTAATCAAGCCCGACACGAAGATGTACAAGATGGCCGAAATGACAACCGAGACGAGGACCACCACGACAACAACGATGACGATGATCAGCGCCAGGTTGTCGCGCCTAGGCGGAGGGGCGGGATAATACATTGGCGGAAACGGTGGGATCCCGTACGGCGGAGGTCCAGAGGGCGTGAAGGAGGTGGGCGCTTCGGGAGGGGGACCGGCCGGAGGACCACTCATCTGGGACTGATTGCCCTTCCTCCGGGATATCGATTGCGCAATCCGCCACGACCGTCGCAGTCCCTCGGCGGCCAAGTCAACCTTAAACAAGGTTAACCACGAGGACAAATTGTTAAGAGCCTCATGGCCCTTCGTTTGATTTCCTCTGGAGGACCGACAATGGCCCGAGCCTTGTGGAGTGGCGCGATCGCGTTCGGCCTGGTGAACATCCCCGTCAAACTGTACGGCGCGACCGAGACGAAGGACCTTTCCTTCACGACCTTGCATGCGACGTGCATGACCGCCCTGAAGCGGCCGTACATCTGCCCGAAAGACAACGTCCCCGTCGACTCGAAGGAGATGGTGAAAGGCTTCGAGTACGCGAAAGGCCAATACGTCATCCTGAAAGACGAGGACTTCGAGAAGATCCCGCTGGAGGCGACGAAGGCGCTGGAAGTCGCGGGTTTCGTCGATGCGACGGAGATTTCGCCTCTGTACCGGGAGCGGAACTACTACCTCGGGCCGGAGGAGATCAGCCTGAAGCCGTTCGAGTTGTTCCGTCAAGCCCTCATGCGCACCGGAAAAGTCGCACTCGCCCGCGCGGTCCTATGGAAGAAGGAGCAACTCGTCGCGATCAGCCCGTTCAACGGGAGCCTCGTCCTCACGACGCTCATGTACCAGGATGAGGTGAAGCCGCCGCCGGAGCCCCCTGCGACCCGACCCGTCGTGATCTCCGACGCGGAAATCGACCTCGCTCTCCAGCTCATCAAGACACTCGCCACGGAGTTCGACCCATCGAAGTTCCGGGATCGCTACCGAGACGCGCTGATGGCGCTCATCCAGGCGAAAGTCGAGGGCAAGGAATTGCCCTCCGTCACGAAGGTCGAGACCCGGCCGACACAGGACCTGATGGCCGCGTTGAAGGCGAGCCTCGAGGCCGCGAAGGCCAGCTGAGCGGATGGCGCCGTTCGACCCGTACACACACGTCATCAAGCCGATGCTCGCGGAA
The DNA here is from genome assembly GCA_005879045.1 of Methanobacteriota archaeon. Classification (GTDB taxonomy): domain Archaea; phylum Thermoplasmatota; class Thermoplasmata; order RBG-16-68-12; family RBG-16-68-12; genus RBG-16-68-12. Next base: position 3,796 of record VBLV01000013.1, read on the forward strand.
AGCCGCCAGACCCCGTTCGATTCGAAGGATCACATCTTCGAGCTGAAATGGGACGGGACGAGGGCCCTCGCGGTCGTGCGCGACGGCCTGCGGTTTCAGAACCGTCGCCTCTCGTATGTCGAGTCGCGGTATCCGGACCTCGCGGTTCATACGCGGAAACCCGCGATCCTGGACGGGGAGATCGTCGTCATGAACGGTCCGCTGCCGAGCTTCGAGAAACTGCAGCAGCGGGAACAGGCGAGCGGGAAGATCAAGATCGACCATCTCGCAAAGACCCTGCCGGCGACGTACATCGTGTTCGACGTCCTCTATGTCGGCGACGAGTCCGTGATGGGCCTCTCCCAGATGGAGCGCAAGGCGATCCTGCCCGATCTCGTCGAGGTGGATGACAAAGTCGTCTTGAGCGACTACATCGAAGGCCGCGGAATCGATTACTACAACGCGGTCATCGCGCGGGGCCTCGAGGGCATCATCGCGAAGCACAAGGAGACCCGGTACCACGTCGGCAAGCGAAGCAAAGACTGGGTCAAGATCAAGAAGAAGACGACTCTGGACTGCATCATCTGCGGGATCACCGCGGGCGAGGGCGAGCGCACGGACACGTTCGGGTCCCTGATCCTCGGGGCCTATTTCGAAGGCGCGCTCTTCCATGTCGGCCGCGTCGGGACCGGTTTTTCCGAAAAACTCCGACGGACGCTCTTCCTGCGGCTCGTCGCCTTGCGGCAAGAGGAGTGCCCGTTCCCCGAGGTGCCGGAGATCGATGCCCACGTCGGATCGTCGTCGAGGCGCACTTCCTCGAGTTCTCGAAGGACCGTCACATGCGCGCGCCGTCGTTCTCCCGCGTGCGCGACGACAAGCGGCCCGAGGAGTGCGTCGTCACGTTCTCGTGAGTTTTCGACTCCTTTATGCGCTGCGGATGCGATTGGGGCCGCGGCGGGGAACCCCCATGGCGAAACTAGAGTTGACGGACGTCGAGATTTATGTGAAGGATCTGAAAGCGGCGCGAGCGTTTTACACCAAGAAGATCGGCCTGAAGGTGCGATCGTCGATGCCCAAGTGGGGCTATCTGGCCCTGGGCGCGACGAAGGGCGGCGAGGACGCGGCCCTCACCCCATGGCAGCCGGTCCCGGAGTGGGGGAAGGAAATGTATGAGTCCCGCCTGAAGATGATTGGCGGCGTGACGGGAATCGGCTTCATCACGAACGATCTGAAGCGGACGATCGCAGACCTGAAGAAGAAAGGAACGAAGACCGCGGTCGATGGCGAGTCGCAGACGTTTGGGCGCTTCACGGATCCGGATGGCAACGTCCTGTTCCTCGCGCAGCCGGCGAAGCCGAAGATCCGTCGGGCCGGAGTCTCCGCCCTTGGGTTCGTGACGGTCGCGTCACGCGACTCGAAGAAGACGGGCGAGTTCTTCCGCAGGGCCCTCGGCATGCGCAAGCAGAGGGCGGAAAGCGACGAGGAAGGATTCGATTCCTACCAGCTGTCGCCGAAGGCCACCGCGATCACGCCCTTCACCCCGAGGAAGGACATCTACGACAACCCCGCGGACTACGATGCGGATATGGCCCACATCGGCGAGGAGACGGGGATCGGCTTCACGACGAGCGGCATCTATCGGTTGCAGGAGCAGCTCCTCGCGAAAGGCGTCCGGTTCAAAGAGAAGGCCGAGGCCCAGGACTGGGGCGGTATCCGGGCGCGGTTCTTCGACCCGGACGACAACGTCTACACCTTGGTCGAATACAAGGCGTAGGCCCAGCGCTAAAAAACAAGAGATGGCGGACCATCGGGTCCGCCTTCGCATTTTCGCTAGGGGCCGTTCGGAGGCGTGGGCGGGAACGTCATATCGAGGGGGTCCGTCTCCCGCGGCGGCTGTGCCTGGGGCAAGGGCGGCATCGGCTCGCGCCGAGGGGTCATGGGCCGCGCAGATGCCGGAACCGGCGGCCGCTGCTCCCGCTTCCGCACTCCAAGTAGCAGCCATCCGACGAACGCCAAGGCCGCCGCAAGGAGTGCGATGATCGCCTCCAGGACCTGGATCATCCCGAGGAGGTCGCTCGCCTTTGGAGAGACCGCGCGAACGGTCACGCTGAACGTCGACGTCGCCGAGTTGCCGGCCGCGTCCATCACCGTCAGGCTGGCGGTGTACGCCCCCGGTCGCGCGTAGACGTGACTTGCCGCTGCGGTGGACGCGGACGAACTGTCCCCGAAGTCCCACCGATACGATGTCACGCCGACGTTGTCGGTTGATGCCGACGCATCGAAGTAGAGGGACTGGCCCTCGTCGACGGTCCGGTCTCCGGTGCCGTGCGGCACAGGGGCCTGGATGTCGCGCACCGTGACGCTCCGCGTGTCGGTCGCAGTGTTCCCAGAGTCGTCCCAGACGGTCAAGGTCGCGGTGTAGCCGCCGGGCGTCGCGTAGACATGAGTCCCACTCGCTCCGGATGCGGTCGCTCCATCCCCGAAGTCCCAGGTGTAGCCGGCGACGCCGAAGTTGTCGGAGGAGCCGCTCCCATCGAACACGAGATTGGCGCCTTGGTCGACCGTTACGGCCGAGCCGGCGTTCGCGGTCGGCGCCACGACGTCGAGGGTGGCCGCGTACACGTCCCAGCCGATCGCCCGACTATCGAGGAATGCGGCGAAGACGAGTTGTTCGGCAGGGTATCATCGTTCACCTTCATGTTCGGCGACCAAGAGATGCCGTCCTCCGAGGACGCGGTGTAGATGTCGTAGTTCGTCGAGCCGCCCGTGCGGTAGTCCGCCCAGGCGATCTGAATCTTGCCCGCGTTCGCGACGAGGCTCGGGCTCAGCTGGGGCGCGAGACCCCGGTCGTCGTTCACCTGAACATTCGCTCCGAACGACGCACCCGCGTTGGCGGACCAGGCTTCGTAGATGTCCGGTGCCGTGTTCGCATTCCGGCCGTCGGTCCAGGCGACGTAGATTGTCCCCGCGAGATCGACCGCGATCGTCGGATCTTGCTGGGCTGCACTGCCGACGTCGCTGTTCACGTAGATGTTCGGCGACCAGGTCGCGCCGAGGTCGCTCGACTTCGAGAAATAGATGTCCGGCCCCTTGGCCGCGCTCCGTGGGTCCCGCCACACGACGTCTACATCGCGGTTGGGAGCGACGGCGATCGCCGGCTGGCCTTGTTCAGTGCTCGTGACGTCGTCGTTCACGCGGACGGACGGATTGAAGCTCAGCCCGCCGTTCGTGGAGTTCGCGTAGAAGATGTCCGGTCCCAGGATCGGGCTCCGGGTATCGGTCCACACGACATGGACGAGGTGCGGGTTCACCGGATCGACCGCGAGATCCGGTTCGGACTGGCTGTTCGTCGTGATGTCGTTCACTCGAAGGTTCGCTCCGAACGTGAGGCCGCCGTTGACCGACTTCGCGAAGTACACGTCGTTGTTCCCGCTCCGCATGTCGGTCCAAACGATGTAGATGTTGTTCGAGGGGTCCAATGCGAGGGACGGCTCGGCCTGCGCTGCGGCGCCTGCGTCGTCATTGACGCGGATAGGCGTCGACCACGAACGGCCTCCGTCCGAGGACATCGTGAAGTCGATGTCATCGCCGGTCGTCGCTCCGGACCAACCCGCGAACGCGAGGTACACGACGCCATTCGTTCCAGCCGCTATCGAGGGGGATGGGCCGAAGAACGAAGCCCGGTAAACCGGCGGGACGTCGATCTGGACGTTCGGGCCGAAGTGCGGCGCCACCGGCGCGGCCGCCGCGGACGGCACAAGGAAGGCCAGCATGGCTACAGCGAGGAGTGCGCTGACGACCCCGATCGGAATCGTCCGGCGGGTGAGAGACACGGGACGGCCGGGCACTCGAATCATCGTAGGGGCTCCTGAGGCTCCCGCGGTTCTCGGCAGAGTATTTAATCGGCGCGGGCCCGGTATCGAAATCGAAAACACGTCTGGGGGGCGTCACCGGTAGGCGAGGGGCCTCGTCGGCAGCTCCGATACGTTCATTGAGCCGAGACCACTCCCAACCGAGCGGAGCAGATCGTGGAGGAGTCGAAGTCGTCCGGGGCGGCGAACACCTTGACGATATCGGCCGAAGCGTTTCGGGGACCGGAATCCCCCACGCTCGCCGAGCGGCTCATCCTCGCGTTTCGACTTCCGTACGCGATCGGGTGCATCCTCGTTGGGTTCGTCCTGGTTGGGTTCGTCGACGTCGTGTTCTCCAAGTCTGTGCAGTTTTCGAGTCTTTCGGCAGGATTGGCCGCGGCCCTCGCCCCTCCCTCCGTGTTGACGGATCTTCTCGTCGCGTACGCGTTCTACGCGCCGCGCTACATGCGGCGGAGGCTCGTTGAGACCGGACGCGCCCTTTCGCCCCTCCTGCCCGAGCGGGACGTCGAGTTTCGACGGATCTTCTCAGAGGTCGCAGCTCCCCGGCCCCAGATTATCGCCTGGTTCCTGTTCCTGGTGGGCCTCCTCGTCGCG
>VBLV01000318.1 GCA_005879045.1 Methanobacteriota archaeon
TCGGGGATGGAACCGCGGCCGTGACGACCGCGCAGGCCAGCGTGACCCACACGTATGCCCAAGCGGGAACGTACCCGATCCGTGTGCGAGCGGCGGACTCGGAGTGGCCCGTGTGCCAGTCCGCGACGGCCACGATCAGCCCCGCGGGCGCCAACAGCCCGCCGGTAGCGACGTTGCAGGTGGGACTCGCCCACCAGACCTTCGTGTACCCCGGAGAAAATGTCTACTTCAACCTCACGGTGAGCGACGCCGAGGGCGACCCAGTGTATGTCGTCTGGCGCTTCGGGGACGGGAGTGGCGGAACGAGTTACGTCACCGGGACCTCGACCTCGAAAGTGGTCCAGCTGGTGCACGCCTACGCAATGGTGGGTACGTACTCGGTGACCGCAAACTACACGGACAACATCTCGGCGGCCATCAGTGCGAGGGCGACGATCGTCGTCCAAGCCCGATCGACCGGCGGCGGGACACAAACGCCGGCGTTCAATCGTCGGAGGAAACGGTCACAGGAAGAACGGGAGCAGGCGGGGCCGCCGGGACCGCCGCCGCCCCCACCGGCGCCGCCTCCATGACCGCGAGTCGGCTCGCACGAGGCGCTCCCGGCACGAGGGAATGCCCATGGGCAAGGTCCTGAGGGTCGTCCTCCGGCGATTGATCAACGCGGTCGTCACGATCTTCGGGATCATTTGCCTCAACTATGTGTTGATCCGGCTGATGCCGGGAGACCCGAACCTGGCGCTGGTGCCGAGGAACACCCAGTTTGTGGGACTCGCGAAGGCCAACGCCGAACTGTTCGGACTCGACAAACCTCCGTTCGACCAGTTCGTCATCTACCTGCAGAACACAGTCACCCTCAACTGGGGCTACTCGTACTTCTGGCACGCGCCGGTGGCGG
>VBLV01000014.1 GCA_005879045.1 Methanobacteriota archaeon
GAATCGGGGTGCGGCAAGACGACCTTGGCCTTCGGCATTCTGCAGATCCTCCCCTCGAACGCGAGCATCGTCACCGGCGAGGTCCGCGTCGGTGGCGAACTCGTCTTCCGAGCACCCCTGACGCACGAGCTGAAGTTCCTCCTCGAGCAGGACGGATTCGCGCCCGCCGTGCGGGACATGCTGGCGATGCGCGCAGCGGGCATGCAGGCTGACAAGGCCTCGGTGGCCGCCAACGAGCTGATGCCGATCCTCCAGCAAGAGGCCTCCCTGATCGAGGACGCCCAAGCGATGATTGCGAACGGTCCGGCCGACCCCGAGACTCTGAAACGAGACCTGCTCGACCTCGTCGACCGCCGCGAGCGCGCTTGGAACCGCGGCTTCACCCGCCGCGCGATCCAGCGGTCCCAGCGGAATCGGATGCAGACCATGCGATGGTCCCAGGTCTCGATGATCTTCCAAGGCGCGATGAACGCCTTCAACCCGGTCTACCGAGTCGGCGACCAGATCGAGGAGGCCCTGGAGGCCCACATGGAGATGACAGCCGACCAGCGGGAGGCTCGGATCCAGGAACTGTTCAAGCTCGTCGGCATGACCGCGGATCGGTCGGAAGGATATCCGCATGAGTTCTCCGGAGGCATGAAGCAGCGCGCGATGATCGCGATGGCGCTCGCTTGCAAGCCGGACCTGATCATCGCGGACGAGCCCACGACGGCGCTAGATGTCATCATGCAAGACCGGATCCTCGGAGAAATCCGCGATCTGCAGCGGGAGCTGGACCTCGCGATGATGATCATCACGCACGACATCTCCGTCGTCGCGGAAGTCTCGGACCGCATTGTGATCATGTATGCGGGCGAAATCGTCGAAGAGGGGACCACGGAGGCCGTCTTCGAACGGCCCTCGCATCCATACGCGCTTGGCCTCCTCGAGGCGTTTCCGAGCGTGAAAGGCCCGAAGAAGAAGCTTCGGGCGATCCCCGGATCTCCGCCGGATCTCGTCAACCCGCCGACCGGATGCCGCTTCCACCCCCGCTGTCGATTCGCCCAGGACATCTGCACACGCGAGCGACCTGAACTCATCGAGGTCGATGCGGGCCACCGCTCCCGTTGCCACTTCGCGAAGGAAATCTTCTCCGGGAGCCTCGCATGACCGACGACGGCGCCGTCTGGGACGTCCGCGGTCTCCGGAAACTCTTCCCATTGAAGGCGGGATTGCTGGACGCCCTCCGCGGGCGTGAGAAGCAAGTCCACGCCGTCGACGGGATCGACTTCTCGATCAAGCGGAGCGAGATCCTCGGGATCGTCGGAGAGTCGGGCTGCGGGAAGACGACCACGGGCCGCCTCCTCGTGAAACTCGAAGAGCCCACGGAAGGCCAACTCCTGTTCCACGGCAACGACATCGCCGCGCTGAAGGGAGGGCCGCTGAAGGACTTCCGTCGCCGCGTGCAGATGATCTTCCAAGATCCGTACGAATCGCTCAACCCGCGCTTCACCGTGATGGATGCGGTCGCGGAGCCGCTGACGGTTCACGGCGTGACGGATTCCCTCGAGGATCGGGAGGATTTGATCGCGAAGGCGCTCGAGCACGCGGAACTCGCACCGGCATCGGACTTCATTTACCGGTATCCGCACGAGCTGAGCGGCGGTCAACGGCAACGGGTCGCCATCGCGCGGGCGATCGTCCTCCAACCGGAGTTCATCGTCGCGGACGAGCCGGTGTCCATGCTCGACGTCTCGATCCGCGCAGGGGTCATGAATCTCCTGCTCCAGCTCCGCGACGAATTCCGCCTGACGCTGGTGTTCATCTCTCACGACGTCGGGGTGACGCGGTACATGTCCGATCGAATCGCCGTCATGTACCTGGGGCGGATCGTCGAGCTCGGGACCGGCGAGGAGGTCATCGCGCACCCGTTGCATCCGTACACACAGGCACTCCTAACCTCGGTGCCGGTGCCGGATCCGAAGTTCCAGCGCGGCCGAGCGAGGATCTGGGGAGAGCTCCCGAGCCCGATCGACTTGCCGAGCGGATGCACGTTCCATCCGCGCTGCCCGTACGCGCAAGAAATCTGCAAGACGACGAAACCCGAGTTGCGGGAGATCGTGCCGGGCCACTTCGCGGAGTGCCACTTCGCCGGCGAAGTCGGATTGTCTTCGGGTGCACCTCCTGCCGCGGCCATGGGATCCGGCGGAGGGCCCCCGACATGACGTGGTTCGCGAAGGTCGCGGCGGTCTTCCTCGCGGTCCTCGCCATCGTCGGCGCAATCGTCTGGGTGAACTTCTTGGATCGGTACATTGCCGCGAGCGACGCGCGCATGCAAATCGGCGGCAACGTCGGCTATCAGAACGTGACGATCCCGGCCGTCACGTCGCCGGACCAGAACGTGACCGTTGGCGTGCGGTTCTTCCTCCGGAATCCATCGGGAATCGCGATCGACATCATGCACATCTCGTACCGGTTCTATATGGACAACCTCACGGACACGCGCTCGTTCGCCGAAAAGGGCGCCTCGATCTTCGTCGTCGCGGGGGGCTTCTTCCCTCCGGGCATCGGGTACGTCGTCGGTCCGCACAGCACCGCAGACGTGTGGGGGAACGCCACGGTCTTCGGGGAGACGCAACCGACCCAGCTCGCGCGGTTGAACCTCACCTTCGGCGGACGGTACTTCCCCATTATCGACGCCTCGATGGTCTACCGCGTGCACGGCACGTCAATCGTCGAGCGCGTCGTCGGGATCGAGTTCGCCACGTCAGGAGGAATCGTCCCGTATGGATCGTGAAGTCCTCCAGCGGGTCCTGATCGAGGCGGTCTTCGTCGTCCTGGCCGGGTTCTCGATGGGGACACTCGTCGCGGTCGCGAGCTTCGCCGACTACGGGCTGTTGCTGAGCTTGGACGTCGGAGGGACCATCATTTTCGTTGCGCTGGCCGCCGGGATCGCCATCGGGTTGCGACTGCGAGACGCGGAGCCGCAATACCTCGTCGTCGCGGGCTTCGTCGGCTCTTCCATCGCCATCGTCATCGTCCTGATTTCGGTGTACGCGCCGGTCTTCGCGGGGGTCGTGCCGGGTCTCGAGGCCCTCGGTCCCTCGGTCTCCGCCCGCGCGGTGATCATTTTCGCCTCACTCTTCCTGATTCCGCTCCACCTCGTCGGCTGCGTGGCGGGGTATGCGCTCGCCGACTTCCTGGCCCCCGAGGGACTGCGCCGCGGCAGAAACCTCGAGCGACTCTGAGGCGCTACTTCGACTTGGCCGCGACGAGCCCCCTAGGACGGCCTTCGAATACCGATCGCCGATAAGAATTACCCTTAGTATATAATAACCATAGGATAATAGTCCTCCACGGAGAGAACCCCCGAGCAAAAGAGATCAAGAACCGGTCCGAATACCGGTCTCGCACGCAGGCGTTCGGCGACCCGGTTCGAAGGGCTCGCTAATCTGGGGAATTTATTTATACGCTCCAGCGAATCCCCGCCCGCTTTCGGTGTTGGGGAGAGGGAGACGAATGTCGAACAGCACAGCACGTCGACTGCTAAGTTTTTTGATCGTTGCTCTGATGGTACTCAGCGGGGTCGTTGTCCTCGCCAGCTCCACGGCGCGAGCGGCTCCGGTTTCGGTCGCCCAGGCGGATCGGAGCGCACAGGGGTTCGTGCCGGAGACGACGGCTGCGACACCGCCTTCAACGGACAAAATCGGTCAACCCCCCAGGCCAGCGCTTTGGAAGATCGACCCGGCCCTGCAGTCCGTCGCACTGACCGGGGACAAAGGATGGTCGTACGTTGAAATCAGGAGCGTCGCGGGAGCCGAGCTCGGCCGTCTACTAACGAGCTACGGCGCCCGCGTTTCCTCGGATCTCGCCCTCGAAGGCCGTGCCGTCGGCCCAATCACGTTCCGGAACATTGCCACTGACAACCTGCCTGTCATCCAGCGCGTTTGGATCCCGAACGCGGCCCTCACGTCAATCTCCGCGCTACCCGGCACGATCAGCGTGAGTCTGCCGCTCGTGCCCAAGTTGGATTCCGATCCGCGGGGACCGACCGTTCCACTGGGCGAAGACCAAATCGACCGGACCGCCATCGCACATGCGCTCCAGGAGCGAGGAATCGAGCTCACGAACTTCCCGAGCTACGAGGAGCACGGGTCGCTCGCTGCGCGGGAGCAGTATGGGGTCAACGGGGCCGGCGCGACCATCGCAATCGTGGACACGCCCGTGGACTTCGGCCAAGCGAATCTGATCGGGCAATGGGCCGTGAACCAGAATTCATCATCCCCTTACTTCGGTTGGCCGATCGTCGGCGACACCGGTTCCCTGTCCGACAACCTTGCGCTTTGGACGACCAGCAGCGATTTTGACCGCTTCCCGTATCCGCTCCTATCGAGCCGCGGCACGTTCAACAGCAACTTCCTCTCGGACACTCACTACGAGGCGACGGTCAACGCCACCGGTTTCCTCCACTATCAAGACGGCGTCGGCGGCTACGCGGCCCGAGCCGACCCGGCGGGAGTCAGCGGAGTCGTGAACAACACTTTACGCGAGATTACTACGTCGGCGATTCGTCCGATCCGAATCGGATCGTGAGCGCGAGCGGCGTCTATCGCCTCGGCGTCCTCAAGGACGACCACCTCACCGCGGTGTTCGGACAGCGAATCGGTCTGCTGCTCGTCGACCGAACGACACCCGGCGTGTACGACACGGTCTATGCCGACCTTAACTTTGACAACCGATTCACGGACGAAAACCCGGCGACCCGGGCGTCCCCCTTGCTCTACCGAGATCTCAACGCGGATGGCCTCCCGGACATCAGCGGGGGTCTCGTCTACTTCATCGCAAGTTCAACGGCGGTGTCCAATGAAGTCGTGATCGCCAGCGCGACCGGGAAGGAGAAGTTTGCGCTCCTCGCAAACCGAAACCTCGCGGCCGATGTCTACGACTACTTCTCGATGGACCTGCCGACCCTGTCCATGAACGGGGCGTACTGGCCGAGCGCGGGAGAAGACATCTTCGAAGTGCTCAACCCGAGCACCGCCGGGAACGAGAAAGACACGACGCAACTCCTTGCCTCGGGAAACAATCTCCTGAGCGGAGCGGTTGTGGCTACCGCAACGCTCCTTCAGAATTACAACTTGTCCCGAGTCTACGGCGTGTTCCGAAACGGCTTCGGTGACCAGCTGACCGAGGGCGCCGACTACGAAATCAACATGGATACGGGCCAAATCCACTGGCTTCACAATTTCGGGATTGGCGACTTCCTCTTCATCGTGTACGAGCTCCAGACGTGGCGAGTCGATTTCGCGACGGGGAACGTCACCTTCCTCGCGCCACCCCTCGCCGGATCCGTGGTGAGAGCGAGCTACCAGACCGGTGTGGCCTTGCCGTACGCGGACGTCCTCGCCCGCCGTCACGGCTACGATTTGTTCGTCCCTGCGAACGGCGATTTGGTCGGGACTTTTGGCGCGTACCTCATCGGCGGCGACTGCTGCCACGGGACCTCGACCGCGACAACCGCCGCGGGCAGGCCCGCCGGCATGGCCGGCACGCTCTTCGACACCTGGGGTCAAGCGCCGGGGGCGAAGGTCATCAGCGTCGCGATGTTCAAACCGGGCGCAACGATTGACGACTCCTGGGCCTTCGCCGTCGAAGGCCCCGATGGAACCCCCGGGACCGGAGACGAAGGGAACATCGCGAGCAACAGCTGGGGCTGGCTCGACCAGCCCGCGTCGGGATGGGAGTACTACAGCCGCTTGAAGTATTACCTGAACACGATCTACGCACCTCACACCGTGTTTGTGCAATCCACGGGTAACGAGGGCCCGGGGTACGCCACGGAGCAATCTCCGACCGCTACGTCTTCCATCCAAGCGGGCGCCGCGACGAGCACGGACGTCTTCTGGCTCTTCCAACTGCTTGGCGGCGGAAACGGGTACGGCGGTGGGCCCCAGCATTCGTGGCCGCTTGGTTTGAACGGCACGCTCGGCCCTGGACCTTATGGAGACGTCGTGAGCTTCTCCAGCCGTGGCCCGAATAGCCTTGGCCAACCGGGTCCGGACATCCTCGGAATCGGCGAAGCGGGGATCGCAGGCATCCCGGTGAACGAGGTGTTCAGCGGACAAGATGCCTTCGACATTTTCTTTGCGGGGACATCGCAGGCCGCGCCGAACATCGCGGGAATCGTCGCCTTGATCATGGAGGCGTACGCCTCCGCGCATAGCGGACAGATGCCGACGACCGCGGTTATCCAATCGATCCTCAAGACGACGGCCGATGACGTCCACCAGGAAACGATCGCCCAAGGAGCGGGCTTTGCCGACGCGTTCCGAGCGGTCAAGGTGGCCAAAGAAATCGAGGGCGTCACCTCCGACGTGCACGAGTGGATTCCCGGAGGGTTCGCGGGAAAGCACCGGGACATGTTCGTTAACCTGCTGGCCCCGAGCGCTTCCGACACGACGAAAATCACTCTGACGAACCACGGGCCGAGCCCGGTCACGGTTTCCCTCAGCACTGGCGTGTTCGAGAGATCGGGCACGTTCAGCTTCGACTGGATCTATCCCAACACCTGTGTCGGCGGCCTCCGAACGGGCCGGCCTGACTTCTGGGTCTTGAACAAGACCGGTGTTTGGAACAGCCACGACCCAGATCATCCCGGCGACGCCCAGGCCAAGGCCGCGGATCTCACCGCTCTCTGGGACGGCGCCGACTTAATGAAAGTCTACGCATACACCGACCCGAAGGTCGCGAGCCAGACGGGGGCCCTCGGGCTCTACGACTGGGTCGACGTGACCGGTTCACAGAAGAAAGCTACATCGCACCCGTCGTGTTCGGCGGGGACTTCGCCGGAGGTCAGATCAACGCGCGGACGGTGTACAGCCCAGGCACCCGAATCCACAGCGGACTGGGAATCAGCGCAAGTGCGCTCGCGGGGACGTGCTCCGGTGGACCGCTCCCAGAGACGCTGTACGTCGAGTTCTACCAGCGCGTTCCGTGGTCGGTGTTGAGTCTCGACCGTTCCAGCGTGACCATTCCCGCGGCCGGCACGGCGACCGTGAACGTCACGGCGACCGTTCCCGCGGGCACCGCACCGGGTTCGTACGCGGGCGGAGTCTACTACAATGACGGGAGCAACACCTCCACCATCCAAGTGCTCATCAATGTCCCGGTCACCCGGCTTCCGGGGAATCTCGGCGGGGGCCTGGCGAAAGGCGGACTCTACGAGGACAACGCCTTCACCGCGGGCTTCGTGGATCCGACGATGGGCGACGGACGCTGGTTCTTCTTCGACACGAACGCGATGTCGGCGCCGAACCGCAAGCTCCTCTACAACCTGAACTGGGAGAACCCCTCCTCCGACGCAGAGATCTTGAGCTTCGGACTCGTCGCGGACTCGAACTTTGTGACGGACAGCATCTTCGGTCCGGGCACCTTTGCGCTCAAGGCCCACACCAAGAGGGCGGTCGGCATCACGGACACGATCGAGCCGCAATGGGAATTCCTCGGCTCGGATGTCTCGAGCCTCTTCATCGTGAAGCTCCAGGCGCTCACCACGACCGTTCCCCACGAGACCTTCAACGCGAACGTGGGCGTCTTGACGGTCAACACGAATGACGTCCGCATCTCGAGCAACAAGCGGACCGGGAGTGTCCCAGTCACCGTGTCGGCGAACGTCCCCCTGCGCTCCGGAGTCAAACTGGATCCGAGCCTGAACACCGTCTTCAAGGATGCGACGACGACGTTCGCGGACCGGGCGGTCGCTCCATACGCGTACACGACCGGGCCGTACATCAACTACCTGTTCAACGCGCAGAACACCGTGAAGACCCAAGTCGTATCGGGGACGAGAAGTGCTTCATGGAGCCTCTTCTTCCACAGCGGCGCGCGCGACGTCGACATGGGCATCTTCTTCGACGCGAACTGCGATGGGACGTACACCGTCGGCGACGATGTCATCGGGTACATCCAAGGCTCGACCCTGAACAATCCGGAGGCCGCCACCGTCGACGCGCCGACTCCGGGTTGCTATTGGGTCCATGCGGCGGGATTTGACGTGGACGCCGGCAGCTTGTTCGACCTCACATTCGTCGCCAACGTACCGGCGACCCAAGGCGTCTCCATTGCCGTGACGCAGGCCTTGTCCACGGTGACGAAGGACCGCGTGGTCGACTCGTACCCCTACCCCGGTGGGCCGTTCATCAACTACCTCTTCGGCTCTGCGAACCGATACAAGACCGAAATCGCGTCCGGGACGATCATCGCCACGTGGAGCATGTTGTTCCACCCGCCCGCGAGCGACGTTGACTTCGGCGTCTTCTACGATTCGAACTGCGACGGCGTCTACACCGTCGCGGACAGCGCGGTCGGAACCGTCGCGGCGACCTCCAGCAATCCGGAGACTGCGACCAAGTCGTTCCCTGCACCCGGATGCTACTGGGTCCATGCAGCGGGCTTCGCCGTCGCGGGCTCGGCCCTCTTCGACCTGACGCTGTCCGTCACGGTCCTCGGGGCGTCCGCGTTCTCGCCGGTCGGGCTCCCTGAAACCGCGATCGCGGCGGACACGGAGGTCAAATTTGACGTCGACTGGGCGTTCGACGCGGCGAAGCAGCCGGGGGTCACCACGGACTTCCTGTTCGTCAGCCCCGGGAATTCGCCGTTTGCGCTCACGCAGACCCTGCAGGTCACGTTCAGCTTTGACCTGACGCCGCCCTCCTTCAGCTCGCCGCTGCCATCGCCGGGAGCGACGGTCGCCTCGACGAGCCCGGGCATTTTCGTCCAGATCGATGACACCCAACCCGGATCGATCGCCCCGAAAGGCGAGATTGACGAGAGGACGATCCGAATCTGGCTGGACGGTCTCGACGTGACGGCGCAGTCTCAAGTCAGCGTGCCGTTCCAGAACCCATCCGGCACGGGGAACGACGGTTACAACATCGGCACGATCCTGTTGGTGCCGGCCGCCCCCCTGAGCGAGGGCGGTCACACGGTCCTCGTCCAGGCGGGCGATTTCGCGGGGAACATCGCGACGACCTCGTGGTCGTTCACGGTCGATTCCTCTGCGCCCGTGCTCGACATCCTCGCACCCACGGCGGGCTTCGCCACAAGCTCGTCCAGTGTCACCGTGCAGGGCCGGACGGAACGAACCGCGGCCGTGACGGTCGGGAGCTCGAGCGTCAGCGTGGATGACACCGGGGCGTTCAGCGCCGTCGTGGCTCTGGTCGACGGCTCCAACGTCATCGAGGTGACCGCGACGGATGCGAACGGGAATACGGCCCGCACATCGATCACGGTCGTCCGGGACTCGGCTGCCCCGTCCATTTCGCTCGTGAGGAGCTCCGCGGGCGTCCTGACGAACAAAGATCTGACCGTCATTTCAGGCGTCGTGAGCGAGTCGGCCTCCTTGACGGTGGCGGGGATTCCCGCGACCGTCCGCGCGGACGGATCGTTCGAGGTGCCCGTCGCGCTTGTGGAAGGCGCGAACACGATCACCCTCGTGGCGGTCGACCCGGCGGGCAACCAGGGGTCGAGTAGCCTGACGGTGACGCGCGACTCGACGCCGCCGGCCGTGACGATCGACGCTCTGCCGACGGAAGTCAGTGCCTCGACGATCGCGGTCAGCGGGACGGTGGAGAGCGCGATCCCCTTCGTGACCGTGAACGGCCAGCCGGTCACCGTGACGAACGGCCGCTATTCGGCGAGCGTCACATTGAGCTTCGGGTCGAACGTCATCTTCGTGGAGGCGACCGACGCGGCGGGCAACCGCGCGACCACGTCGACTGCCGTCTCGTACGTCCCGCAGGGCGTGACGACGGCATCCGTGGGCTTGGTCCTGCTGCCCGTGCTGACCGTCATCGCCCTCCTCGCTGGGCTTGCGATTGGCCAGGCCCGCAGAGGACGTGGCGGCGGTGGCGGTGGCGGGGGCGGGCCGAAGCTGGAGGAGATGTCGAAAGAGGCGGCCTCGGCCGAGGACGAGCTGCCACCCCCGGAAGGTGAGCTCTGATGCGCAAGATTCTCGTCGCAGCCCTGCTCGGGCTCGTGCTCCTCTTGCTCTTGTCGGCGGCGCGTCCGGCGGCGGCTACTCACGGAGACCTGTCCGGCCTCTACGGAGGGAACCTTCGAGTGTCGGTGCGCGGCGCGCTGAACCTGAACCCGTTCACCGCGACGGATGCGGACAGCTGGAAGGTGATCCCGCTCGTCTACGACAGCCTCGCGCGGATTGATCCGGTGACCCAGCTGCCGGCTCCGTGGGCCGCGGCGTCGTGGAGCGTCTCCGGATCGACCCTGACCGTCACCATGCGGTCCGACCTGGCGTTCCACGACGGCTCGGCGGAGACGGCTTCGGATGTGATTTATTCCTATAACCAATACAAATCGGCAGGCAAGGTGCCGTCCGACCTGGCGGTCGCAGGGGGGGGAAGTACGGTCACCCTGTCGTCGGCATCCGCGGGCGGGCTCGTTTTCGGCCAAGATCTCCTCCT
>VBLV01000015.1 GCA_005879045.1 Methanobacteriota archaeon
TACACGGACTTGGTGCTCGGGGAGGGAATCGGCGCGAGCGTCGTAACGACGCTTCTGACGCTCGGCATGATTGGGATCCTGCGCCCCACGTCCCACTCCGTCGAACTCCTCTTGCCGGTCGTCGGAGCGATGGTCTTCACATCGTTTCTCCTCCTGGCCCTCATGCTCGGAGGTTGGCGGATCACATCCCGTTCGGGGGCGGTCCTCACGTCAAGCTACTTCGCCATGGTGGCATTCAACATCCTCTGGATCCGCGGCGGCTTCCCGTGATCAGTAGACCGCGCCGCAGCGGACGCACGTGAGCTTGCCGTCGCCTCGGGCGACGAGCTGTCCCCCGCACGCGGTACAGAATTTCATTTCCTTCACCAGGCGACCCTGTTCGTCCCACTGGTGCTGGGGCCACGTGCTCGGGGCCGGCGCGGCGCCGGGCCATCCGGTGCCTTGCTGGGGCCAACTGCCTTGTCCCGCCGGGGCCGCCTGGGCGCTGCCCGGTGCCGGCGGAGGATTCGTCTTCGGCGGCGGCGCCTGAGGCATCGTCATCGGGTACGGTCCCGCGTGCTGCATCATCCGGAACTGCTCTTCCATGTAGGCCCCTTGGTCGACCCGGGTGACCGTCGTGCGCGCGAGGCGGTCGAAGAGGCGCTGGCGTGGGTCGCCTTGGGTGACGCCTCCGACGATGACGTCGAGCAGGAACAGGAGCGGGTAGATCTTCGAGATGTTTCGGATCACACAATGCATGATGTCCAAATTGCCGTCGATTGCGACGACGCGCAATTTGAGGAGTCGCTTTCCGATCGTCGCGCTGAACAGCGCCTCGAGGAGCATGGAGTACACGACCCACACGACGCCGTACAGGAACGGGGCCACGTACCAGGCCAGGCCGAGGAATGCAAGCGGCAGCGCGAAGAGCAGATAGACGACGGCGACGATGATGCCATCGATCAAGCCCGCGAAGAACCGGCGGATCCAATGCTCCTGCAGGGCCGGGTTGCGTCCGATCAGGTCAATGGCCGAAGGCATGGCTCACCCATCCGGGGGCGACGATATCGGACCCGGCTTCATAAGTGTATCGGGAGAAACTAATATCTGGACCGGCGATTGAAAATCAATCGGTCGAGTCTGCGGAAGCTGCCGGCGGCAATTCCTCTTCGACGCGGTGGGATCGACGAAGGAACTCTCCCGGCACTTCCTTCGACGTGTACACGGTCTTGCCGGCCTTGTGGATCACGACGCCGGACGAGCGGGCCGTCTTCGCGTCGATCTCGAGGATCACGGGTTGCGCAATCCGGACGCGACCCGCTTCGAGGGCGGCTTCGAACGTCGCGCTCAGGTGGACCATCTTGCGGTCCGAAGGCCGGAGGCCCGCCTCCATCAGCAGATGGCTCTCCTCCTCCGTCGTCGGGTAGAACAGGACGTCCGGGATCCCTTCGGTCGGCAGGTCGAGGTCGATGTCCTTCGAGTGGCCGTACGTCGCGCGCATCTTCCCGTCCTCGAATTGGTAGCGGCCTTTCGGATCGGTCTCGATCAGGCCGACGACGTGATGCTGGCGGACGAAGCGGAACCGGCGGTTGCGAATCTGCACGGCGGTCAGGAAGTCCCGGAGGTCCACCCAACCGTGCGCGTCCATCTCGAGGCCGTATCGCTCCGGGAAGTGTCGCAGGACGCCGGCCATCGTGCGGCCGAGGAGCTCGACCTCCTCGTCGTTGAGGAGGAACTTGCCTTCGCTGCCGCAGTGCGGGCAGAACTCTTCCCGGAAATAGCCGTGAGAACGACATTCCTTGAGCATGCGTCCCCTCCCTTGGGCGGTTGGTATTCGCCCACGGCTTATGAACCTTCGTCCTCCTGTGCCGTCGGGAGGTCTGCCTCCCGGACGATGCGCAGGCCCAATTTCTCCAGGCGTTCCTCGAACGCCCGCACGTCCGGTTTCGCGAGGCTCTTGCGATGCACGTACGCCATCGTGGCGCCCTCTGTCCGCTCGACGGCCTGATCGATCGCGCGACCCGATGCGCCCTCGAGCGCGTACGCGGCCAGGAGATGGCCGAACGCGATTCGTCGTTCCAGGGCGAGGTCCGTGTGTCGCGGCACGTAATGTCCGCCGCCGAGGCCGATCGCGATGGGGGCGTCGACCGGTTCGAGAGCGAGGAGCACGCGGGCGATCGCTCGAGAGGCCGCGAGGTCCGCCCACTCCGTTTCTGTGCTCCCCTGTTCGATGTAGAACGTCGGCGTCGTGAGGTACGGACCGTGATGCGTCGCTTCGAACGTCACGTTGTATGGGAGCCCTTTCGCCTCCTTCCGCAATCCCCTCAGGGCCGCGGTCATCCACCGCGGTGCGGACGGCACGAGCGTCTCCGGTTGCCCTCCGAATTCGGCCCCGCGCGGATTGCCGATCGGGTGGACGGTGAGGCTAGGCCGCCGACTCTCCGAGCGATGCTTCGACAGATAGACGACGAGGTCGACCGGGTGTCCGAACGCGCCTTCGAGGTCCCGATCCAAGTGATCGCGATACAGGTGGTGCTCGGGGATCGTCGCGAGGACCGTGTCCCGCCACCGCCACGATGCCTGTCCGGCGAACGCAACGTCCGACTTCCACGAAGCCAAGGCGAGGAGCGCGTCGCGTTGGTTGCGGCTCGCTTCGTCCGCCTCCGAAGCCACGAAGCACCGCACGGACGTAGGTAAGGACTCGGCGTCCAAGGCCTTTCCTCTGATGGACCTGCGCGCAATGTTTATGTGTGTCGCTCCGGTACGGCGGCGGGAGCCCATGGTCGCGGTCACCTTCCTGTCGTCGGTGCAAGGGTACCAGGAAGGTCGCGTGGAGGAGATCGTGAAACGCCTCCAGGCCGACCACCCGGAGTGGAAGGTGGACGTCCTCTCCCCTGAAGCGAGCAAACCCGTCTTGGCCACGTACAAGCTCCAATTCGGGCCGGCGATCCTGGTGAACGAACGGATGGAGTTCGTGGGCGTCCCGCGATACCGGATGCTCGTCGAGCGGATTGCGATGGTCGCCGCGGGGAAAATCTCTCCCCGGACCGCCCAGCCTCCGACGCCGGCGACGCCGGCGGGGGGTGGGGTGGCAAAACCGGCGGCGCCGGCCAGGCCGCCGACGACAGCGGAACAGAAACCGTCCCCGTGATCCCCGACTCCGACATCCGAGGCGCGGTTTCCACTGGAGAATTCGGACTCGTCTCGAAAACTATATGAAATCTCTAGACCATTAATTCCACGGGGTTGAAGAGAGGGGACCGCGCGCTTCGCGAAAGCGGTCCGAATCAGGGAAGGAAGGATCCCCAATGAGTGTCGAGGACGAGTTCGAAGAGACGCGCCGCGCGATCCACCGCATGCTCAAGGATGCGTTCGAAGGGAAGCTCGGCGTCTTCCGCGAGCCGTTCATCTACGGATTCACGACGCGATCCCGCGAACCCCGTCCCGAGACCGCGAGGCCCGCACTCGAGGGCGAGGAGATCCGCACCCGCGATCCCCTCGTCGACGTCATCTTGACGGAATCGGCGATCTTCCTCACCGCGGAGATGCCCGGCGTCGCGCGCGAGGGCGTTCGCGTGCGGCTCGAGGAGGGGAAGCTCGTCCTCCAGGGAGAGGGAGACCGTCAATACTTCACGAAAGTCGACCTGCCGATCGACGCAGACCACGACACGCTGAAGTACACGTATACCAATGGCGTGCTCGACGTGGTGATCGCCCGAAACCGGAGCGTCCTTTGAATCCGGTCGTTCGGGCGGGGGGCACGGAGGTGTCCGAATTCCGTCCGAGGAGAAAGCCGATCGGAAGTTGAAGCGGCTTCGACAGATCGAGGCAGGCTATCGCGCGGAGATTCGTCGGGCGCAACAGAGCCTGAAGGGGGCGACCGTCGACCGCGTGAAGGCGGAGCGGCGGTTTGAGAAGATCCGCGCGAAACTCGAGGCGAAGATCGAGAAGGTGCAGCCAAAGATCAAGGCCCTCACGAACTTGAAGGCCGGGCGGAGGGCGTGACGCCGCGAAGGCTATGAGTCCATCCGCCTTTGCGGCCGCGTGGCCGGTCCGGACGAGGAGCGGGTCGCGCTCCTAGAGACGACGGCCGAGGCGGTGCGATCGTGCACGTTGTGCCGCCTGCACTCGGGCCGGACTCACGCGGTGCCCGGGGAAGGTCCGCTCGACGCGAACGTGTTCCTGATCGGAGAGGCGCCCGGACGCGAGGAAGACGCCACCGGCGCGCCGTTCGTCGGGTCGGCGGGGAAGATTCTCGACAAGGCCCTCGCCGCCGCGCGAATTCTCCGCAGCTCGGTGTTCATCACGAACGTCGTGAAGTGCCGACCTCCCGCGAACCGGGGACCGCGCTCGGATGAGATTGAATCCTGCCGTCCCTATCTGATGACGCAAATCGCGGCGGTCCGTCCGAAGGTCGTGGTGACGCTCGGGTCCACCGCGTTGAAGGCCCTCCTGGGGACGGGAATCGAATTGAAGGACGCGCGCGGGAAGACGCTCGGGTT
>VBLV01000016.1:0-4600 GCA_005879045.1 Methanobacteriota archaeon
GATTTCCTTTGAAGAAGCACGCGCTGTACGGTATGGGGAGGAGCCCGCCCGCGCGGGCGTCTCGGCCGAAGCGCTGAATGCGGTCGCGGGAGACGCGGACCGGCTCCTCGACTTCGGTCAACAGTTCGATCGTGGCGACGTAGCGCGTGCCCTTCCGATGCGTGTCGAAGATGTAGGGGAGCCCGTCGAAGAAACAGATTCCGTAGGAGGTCTCCTGCGTGTCCGCGTCGATCACGGTCAGTCCATTCTACGAAGGCATCATTCGTTCGAGGACGTTCATCTCCGTCGCCACGCTGCCCACGGTCCCGGAACGCCACCGCCCGTATTAGGAACCGCGGCGGACACATTCCTTAAGTAACGCCCCGCGGTTCCGCGGCCCGGGGCCCGTAGCTTAGTCTGGTGGAGCGTCTGGCTCATAACCAGATGGTCGTCGGTTCAAAAGGTCCCGCGGCACCCACGGGACCGGAAAGTCCGGCCGGGCCCATCGACGATCCGCGGGGATCAGAGGAACGAGAGTCCATGGAACGGTCTGCCGGCCGGTTTCAGGAGGTGCTCCCGGATGACGTCCCGGGCGCCAGCGACCTTGTCCATGTCCCCATCCCAGTCCTCGAGCACGCGGCCGTACGCCGACTCGACGTGGTCGAGGACCGAGCGCACCCGCTTGCGAACCACCGCCGCGCCTTTCCCTGAGTAGACGACCGCCAGATACACGTGCGTCCCTCGCTCGATCATGATCCGATACTCCCCGAAGTCGAGCATGTGGAGCTCCCGATGTTCGCCGTACACGAACGCGTCGCGCACGAACTGTTGAATCGCGGTGAGTATCCCACTCAAGACGTCCTCGTCCTTGTCCTGCGACAGGCTGCGGGAGAGATGGTAGATGAGGAGTCCGTCGCGGTAGACGAGGAACACTTCTTCGATGTCCACCCGAAACCGCCGGCGGATCAACAGGATCGTGACGAGGGTTGCGGCGACCGCAGCGACGCCAACGATCGCCGGCAATGGGTCAGTTACGATGAGGGTGGTCTCGGCATCTGACCGAACGTATCCGATGACTGTTCCGCCGCTGTTCGTGTAGTTCGCCTCGAAGAGGTTCGGGAGGAGGGACCCACCCGAGACCCCGCCCCGGACACGGAGCGTCAGGATCACCGTTTCCTGCTGTCCCGGCTGGAGGTCTGTGAAGGACCAGTTCCGGGTATCGGTCCCGGTGGCCTGAACGCCGGCGGTGTAGGAGACGAACTCGAAGCGACCGTCGATCGCGTCGGTGAGCCACAGGTTTCGAGCCGTCGAGGAACCCAGGTTCACGATCGTGAGGTTGTACCGAACCAGGTCCCCCGGCTTCGCCTCACCCGGCTCGGAGGAGAGCACGAGCGAGATTCGCGGCGCGACGAAGTTCGCTCGAGCGATGAACGTGACTCCCTCCCGGAAGTTGCGGTTGGTGTCTGTATAGTCCGTGTGGAATACGAGGTCGGTCGCGGTTCCGTCAACGACCGAGGATTTTGTTCGCAGCTTGAGCGAGAACGAGTTCGGTCCTGGCGCGACGTTCGTCCAGTGCCATGTGAACGTCGAACCGGTGAACGACCGCACACCGTTCGACGAGTCGGACACGTAAACAAAACCAGCGGGGAGCAGCAGAGTGAGCCAGATGTCGCCTGCCACCCCGCTCCCCGCATTAACCTGATAGACGGTGAAGAACGCGATCGTGGCTGCCTCCAGCCAGGTCTGGTTCGGCGTGACGCTCAGGAGAATCCTGGGCGCCGCAACCTCGATGGAGTCAGGGGACAAGGATACCGGAGGGAAGACATTGCCGAATCCATCCGTGTATACGATGGTCCCGGTGATGGGCAGGTTCTGGTGGTCCACGACTTGTGGAGCTAGGGAGGCGTTTACGTAGACCGCCTCGAAGCCGAGCGGGGCCTGCGTGAGGGCGAAGCGGACCTCGCTCCCGGAGAGCGTCGCGGGGACGCTCGCGTTCACGAAGATGAAACCCGAGCTCAACGTGAGGTTGATCCAAGCGTCGCGGGCGGGTTCGTTCCCGACGTTCGAGAAGGTCACCACTGCGGCGATGACGTCCGACGGGGTCGCCACGGTCGGCCCGATCGCCACCGAGGCCGATGCGATCGACGGTGCTTGAACCAGCACGGCCCACGAAGCGCTTCGCGGGGGGAACAGGAAGCCATTCGAGTTCGTATAATTGAGGGAGCCCGTGTTGGTGAGGATCGACCCTCGGACGAGCGACGGCCCAGCGATCGCGGTAATCGTGAAGGACCACGTCGCGAGGGAAGACATGTTCGAGAACCGGAAATACAGGTTCCGACCCGACACGAGTGAGGTGCCGCCGAGGGACGCGCTCGTATCCGAGACGTACGAGAGCCCGGCGGGCAATGTGTCGTTGACCCACAACGACTGGGCAGCTTCTCCCGTGTCCTGCATCGTAACGGAATACGTGAGAATCTCGTTCGCATGGAGGACCGCCTTCGTGCTCGCGATGGAGAGGCTGATCGCGGGTCCGTGGATCGTCACGTCGGCGAAGGCGGATCGGAGTGGCCAGAGAAATCCTTTCTCGTCGGTGTAGTTCAGGAACACATAGTTTCGGGCGAACGGCGTCGGCGGGAGGCCGGATTTGAGTTGGACGTCAATCCCGAGGCGGTAGCTTGCTGGCACAAGAGAGGTCCAAGTCCAGTTGTAGGAGCCCGTCATGGCACCGGGATCAGAGGATGACAAAAAGGTCAGTTCGTCCGGGAGGCTGTCGTTGATCCATACCCGTCCGGCCGTGCCCGGTCCCGTGTTGTTGAACCAGACGTAGTAGGTGAAGCGATCCCCGCCTCCGACGTTCGAAAACGTCGACCTCTTGGTGAGGGTGAAATGGGGGACGCGCACCAAGGCCGTCGCCGCCGCGATGTCGGCGACGCCGTTCGACTCGGTCGCCGTGATACTTACCTGGTACACGCCCTCCGCGAGTGGGGGCGCGTACGCGAACCGGAACAGCTTCCACGCGGACGGGCTCGCCGGGTCCGTCGTGAGGACGCTCATGGCCGTGTTGTTCACGACCACCGCCCCGGATGGCGACGTGAGGTTGAGCCGCGCGCCGCTGATCTCCGAGCTGCCAAACGGATCCGAGACGTTCGCTTGGACAACCAACGCGTCCTTGGGTGACCACACCCCGGTCGGCGCGTTCCCGTCCCGCAGGTCGAGGAGATCGATTCGGACGTACGTCGTCGTATCGGCGTCGAGTCGGGACGAGGCGAACGTGGAGTTCATCGCCAGGATCAGGTCCACGTCGCTCGAGGGCATGTCTCGGACGGTGAGCCGAATGCGCCCGCCCGACGGGAACACATGGTCGATCGGGGGGAGCGCGAAGGCGAACCCCTCGTAATCGGCAAAGTTGTTCGTCCGGACCCGCCGTTGGACGTATGCGAGGGGTGTGAGGGTAACCCCGTTCCAGTCCGCCAGGGTGAGGTTCACATCGAGGTTCTTCGGACTGTGCGTCGACGAGTCGAGGTAGAGGGTTGCGTTCACCCCATACACCCGGAACGAGCGGGCGAGGACCGGCGCCAGATCGAAGTCGTGGTTCGAGCCGTCTTTCGTGAGGCTCTCATTGTATTGGGAGACGGCGCCGCCCGTGGGTTTCACAGGGCTGAGCTGCTCGGACGGTCCGACGGAGCCCGGGTTCAGGTACAGCTGTTTCGCCTCTTTCCCCACGAATACGCTCGCCTGGGTGCTCGGGGCCGTCTTCAGTGAACGCGTGGCGTTCAGGTAGGACACGGTGAATGCCTTCGTGACGAACGTTCCGGGTGCCGTCCCGATGGCGATTCGGGCCGTGAGGTCGAACGATCGCAGGCCGTTCGCGACATTGGCGAAGGTGAAGGAGGGCCACGAGGTCGACGATCCGGCCGCCGCAGAGGTGTCCGAGACGTAGGTCAGGCCGGGCAGCTGCGTGTCATTGAGCCACGCGGTTGGCGCGGAGGAGCTTCCCGTGTTGTTCAGGTAGATGCGGAACGTCACCAGGTCGCCCGGCCGCGCGTTCGATGCCGTGGCGAGGATCCGCGCGGTCAGATTCGCATCGATTTCCTGCCCGTACGTGACGAAGTACATGTCCGTGGCGCTCCCGGGATTCGCCCATCCGCCGCCCAGGTTCAGGTTGACCATCGCCTTGCCGTTCCCATAAACGTCGGCTGCGCTGTGATGCCACTCGTACGTGTTGACGAGAATACTCGGGCACGTCGCGACGATCCAGTAGCGCACGCCTTTCGCCAGGCCCGGTGGGCTCGCGAACGGCACGTTGTAGTTGCCGAGGTTGTTATTCCCGATTACGATTTGGGCCGCAGCGAAGTACGTATCGGCCGGAACGCCGCCGACGTCCGCCCGGATTGACACGTTCACCGCGTCGGTCGTGTCCCCGTCGTTCTTGAGACGAAGCGTGAGGTTCAGCAGGCGGTAGGCGTCCGTCGCGACGAACGACTGCGCCACGCTCTCCCCCGAGTAGACGTTGAGGTGGTTCGCGGCGTTGATCACCTGGTTCGCGTCGTAGACCCGCTCCCCGAACGCCTCGACGGGCGTCGCGACGAACGGAGTGAAGAGCATGCCCGCAAACAGGAGG
>VBLV01000016.1:4725-6552 GCA_005879045.1 Methanobacteriota archaeon
GATTTTTTTCCATGCCGGCGGCCTGGCCCGCGAGTCGCCGTTTCGAGCGCCTGAGACGGCAACTTTTAGTCCCAGGGACCCCTCAAGCGGTGGGCATGGAGAGCCTGGGGCTGGACCCCCGCATCCTCGACGTCGTCCGGGCGCTCGGGATCGAAACGTTCACGGAGCCCCAGGAGCGCGCGATCCCTCGTATTCTCGAGGGTGCGAACGTCCTCCTCGTCGCCCCGACGGGGATCGGCAAGACGGAGGCGGCGTTGCTCCCGATCCTCGACCGGATCTTGAAGGAGAAGCCGGAACCGACGTCGTGCCTGTACATTACCCCGCTCCGCGCCCTGAACCGGGACATGTTGCGGCGGATGACGTTCTTCGCGGACCGTCTGGGCGTCCGAGTCGCGGTCCGTCACGGGGACACGACGCCGCAAGAGCGCGCAGCGATCACCCGGCATCCTCCGGACATCCTCATCACCACGCCGGAGACGTTCCAGATCCTCTTCACCGGTCGGAAGCTGCGGGAGCACCTCCGGTCCGTGCGGTACGTCGTCGTGGACGAGATCCACGAGCTCGCCTCGGACGAGCGCGGCGCCCAGCTCGCCGTCGGCCTCGAGCGGCTGCGGGACCTGACGGGCCGCGAATTCCAGCGGATTGGGCTCTCCGCCACGGTCGGCACGCCCGCCGAGGTCGCGGCGTTTCTCGGCGGCGTGGATCGGCCGGTCGAGGTGATCCGGGTCCAAATCCCGAAAGGCATCCGGATCCGCGTCGAGATGCCGTCGACCGCCCAAGGCGACTCCGAGATCGCGGAGCGTCTTCGGGTGAAGCCGGGCCAGGCCGCGGCGCTCCGCCGATGTTACGAGTTGATCAAGGAGCACCAGTCGACCTTGTTCTTCGTGAACACACGCGACACGGCGGAGTTCCTGTCGTCGCGGCTGGCGGCGTGGTACCAGGATCCGAAGATTGGCGTGCACCACGGGAGTCTCTCGAAAGACGTGCGCGTCCAGATGGAAGACGAGTTCAAATCGGGCGGCCTCCGAGCCCTCGTGTGCACCTCCTCCCTGGAACTCGGAATCGATGTGGGGACCGCAGACTTCGTCTTGCAGTACAACTCTCCCCGCGAGGTCTCGCGGCTCGTGCAGCGAATCGGTCGATCCGGGCATGGGGTCGGCGAAGTCTCGGATGGCGTCATCTTGGCAACCCACGAGGACGACGTCGCGGAGGCGTGTGCGATCGCCCGTCGGGCCCTCGCGGAGGAGATCGAGGATCTCGTCGTCCGGAAAGACAATCGCTCGGTCCTCGCCAACCAGCTTGTCGCGCTCGCGGTGTCCGAGCGATTCGCCTCGCTCGATGAGGCGTACGAGACTTTCCGCAGGAGCTGGCCCTTCCGGGAGTTGAAGCGGGCGGACTTCGACGAGGTCGTCGCCCAGCTCGCGGGCCTCCGGATCCTCTGGTCTCGCGACGGGCGACTCGGTCGGAGCTCCAACTCCCTTCCGTACTTCTTCGAGAACATCTCGATGATCCCCGACGTGAAGACGTACCGCGTGATCGATCTCTCGTCCCGTCGCGCGATCGGGACCCTGGACGAGTGGTTCGTCGCGGAGAACGCGAAGCTCGGGGAGAGTTTCATCATGCGCGGCTCGGCCTGGCGGTTCGTCGACTTCAAGGAGGACCATATCCTCGTCGAGCCGGTCCGCGAGATCGGCGACGTGCCTTCGTGGGTCGGCGAGGACATCCCGGTCCCGTTCGACGTCGCCCAGGAAGTCGGCCGCATCCGCAGGGAGCGCGACCTGTCTCCGTATCCGGTCAACGAACACGGCACCTCGACGTTCCTCGCCT
>VBLV01000016.1:6726-7189 GCA_005879045.1 Methanobacteriota archaeon
GAACCCGCAGCAGGTAGTCGACATCCTGAGACCCGAGGACCCCGACGCGCTCGAGCCCCTGTTGCGCGTGATCCTGAAGAACTCGGCGTTCCTGCGCTAGGCGTTCGTGTACGTCGCGAAGAAGTTCGGAGCCCTGCGGCGCGACGTGGACTGGGAGAGCGTCTCGATCCCGCGGCTCCTGAAGACCTTCGAGAACACGCCGCTGTTCGAGGAGGTCCTCGACAAAGTGTTCTGGGAACGTATGGACATCCCGCGGACCGTGGAGGTCCTACGGCGGATCCAGTCGGGCGCGATCGAGATCGTCGTCACGCGCATGACGCCGATCGGCCGGGCCGGCCTCGAAGGCGGGCGCCTCCTCGTGACGCCGTCCCGGGCGGACCACGCGACCCTCATGGCCGTCAAGGCGCGCCTGGAGAAGGAGACGGCGACGTTCCTCTGCCTGAACTGCAAGATGTCCTGGCGG
>VBLV01000016.1:7415-7880 GCA_005879045.1 Methanobacteriota archaeon
CGGCGAGGACACCGCTGCGCGGATCCTCCGAGGATATCATGAGACCGAGCTCGACTTCTTGCGCGACGTCCTCGCGGCGGAAATCACGTACGCCCGGACGAAGCGATTCTGGGACTAGTGTCTCTCGGACCCGAAGGCCAACCCCGGTGGATAGTTTCACCTGGGGAAACCCAAGACGATACGTTTATCGGAAGGCGGCCTCGTCCTCCGAGATGGTTCAATCGTTGAACGACCAGACGACCGTTTCGTGCCCCGTGTGCGGGCATTACAACGACGCCGATGCGACGGTGTGCGGAGCATGCGCGTTCGCCCTCAGCCATCTGTCCCCAGAAGAGAAAGTGGACGCGATCCTCGAAGACTTGCTCGATCTGTCGAAGGCGCCGATGGCCGAAGAGAAGCCCGTATCATCGCCCACTCCCGAGGAGCCCGATGTCGACGAGGTCACCGCGGAGGAGCTTTTCGACT
>VBLV01000016.1:7993-8893 GCA_005879045.1 Methanobacteriota archaeon
GATTCCGGTCCTTGCGACGCCCGCGGAAACGGAAGGACGGAAGATGATCCGGATCTCCGGGCGGATGTTCGACGGGGTGACGTACGCCTCCGTCGGCGCCTTGGTGGCCGTATTCATTTTCTTCCGCATGTACGCGAACCCGTTCGACCTGTCCGCGCCTCTCCCGATCGTGCTGTTCGCCGCGATCGCCGGGGGCGGCATGATCGCGGCGCTCCTGCTCTTCCGAATCTCGAACAGCGCGGTGGCCCAAGGGGATCACCTCGTGAAACAGGGGCGGTACCAGGAGGCGTTGGCGCGCTATGAGCGGGCGATTCGGCTGGTCCGGCGACCGTCGTACGCATGGACGTCCCGCGGGGTCGCGATGCGATATCTCGGCCGCCTCGATGAGGCGCTCCGCTGCCACGAGAACGCGATCCGGTTGGACCCGGAGAACGAGGTCGCGTGGTGCAACCTCGGCACGGTCTACTTCAAGAAAGGCTTGCTCGCGAAAGCCCTCGACTGCTACGACAAGGCGATCCATATCCGGCCCAAGTACGCGATCGCGTGGAACAACAAAGGGGTCGTCTACGCCCGGATGAACCGATTCGCGGACGCGGACAAGTGCCACACGAAAGCGACGAAGCTCCGTCCGGAGTACGTCGCGGCCTGGCTGAACCGGGGCGAGGTCCTCGCCCGTCTCGGCGACCGAGATGAAGCCCAGAAGTGCCTGGAGCGCGCGCGATCGATTTCGCGCACCGCGGCCGCCTAGAGGCGTCCCACCGCGAGGACGTAGATCTCCGCGCTGGTCGCGGAGGAAGCGGTCGGCTTGACGCCTTTCGTCGCCTCGAAATGCTCGCCGATCCGACGAACGAATTCGCGGTAGCCGTCTCCTTGGAACACCTTCACCAGGAACCGGCCCTT
>VBLV01000017.1:0-196 GCA_005879045.1 Methanobacteriota archaeon
TATCATGTATATCTGTCTTTTGAGAACCAGCGCGGCGTCCACGGTCAACCGGCTAGTACGACCACCGTTTCTTACGACGGGAGTACCAGACGAGCGTCCCGATCATGACGAGCGGAGCGACGAGCAACAGGTAGAGCGGCCAGAGCTCCACCGGAGGCGGGAATCAACTGGAACGCGTACGTTACGTTCTCCGATT
>VBLV01000017.1:300-5977 GCA_005879045.1 Methanobacteriota archaeon
CGTGGGAATGAATGTCGAACCCGATGGGCGGACCCATCGCTCCGTTCGCCGACCACGACCAGATGAGGATGTCGCCCGGCCCGATCGGGAGGCCGAGGGTCGACAGATACGCGTGAAAGGACGCGTTCGACGTGTCGTCCGGGGTGAGCACGAAGCTCCCGCTCTTCGAGACCGTGCCGCTCCCTGCCCCGTGGGCCGAGACGGTCGGGGCGAAAAGGGCCGCGCAAACCAGGATCAACGGGGAGACTTGCGGTGCGCCGCACTCAACCCGCTCCCGTCAGGGCGATATGGAAGGTCGCGATGAGATCGAAGCCATCGACGCGGGGGATGTCGGCGTCGATGCGCCACGTACCGGGCTGGGACATCGCGAACGTCGTGATGATGAGGTGATTCCCGTGCGGCCCAATGAGGGCCAGAGTGGTCGGCGGCAACCCGATGTTGGTGAGTGATCGGAAGGTGATCTTGCTGGTGTTCTTGCCGCCGTTGTAATCCGATCCGTTCGATGCATAGGAGAGGTAAAACTCGAGCGCATAGCTTCGATTCGCGATCGTGGGAGTCGGGGTCACGACCAGGTGGACGCGGATCCCGCTCACGGTGTCATCGAGCGTGAACGGCTGAGGACCGGCGGCCACGGAGATCGCGGGCGTGAGCGATGCGAGCAGGGCCGCGAGGACGAGGATCGTGGCTCCGAGCGCCGTTTCGTTTCGCACGTTCCGCGTGAGCTGCCGGAAGGCCGCCGCCGGCTCGGAGGCTTCCGAACCTCGCGGGACGAGGCGATACCGGTTGTACGCCCCGAACGCGACCATCGGGGCGAAGAGGGCGACCTTCGCGAGCACGACCCATCCGTAGCCGAACCGGAAGAGGGCGTCGACGCTGCCGACCAGGAGGAGCGCGAGGATGAATCCGCCCAGGAGGACGAGCCCGACGCAATACGCGGCCATGCGGGAGAACCGGCCGATGACAATGCGCGCAATGGGAACTGAGGCGGGTTCCCGGAGGAACGAACGGGCCGCGAAGATGGTGACGAGGCCGCCGACCCAGAGGGTCACCCCGAGGATGTGCGCCGCATCGGCGACGACTCCGACCCCGGGCAGTGTGAACTCGATGAGCACGAAATCCGTCGCCGCGGCATGGGTCCCCGCAACGCCGATTCCGATCGCGGCGATCCCTAGGATGGCTCCAATGAGCAGGTGTCGGCGCACGGCTTCTGGCGCTTGCTTCCGGGACCGCGAGAAGGCGTCCGATAGGACGACGAACAACGCCGCGCCGAGGGCGAGGCTCAGGACCACCGAGAGTTTGTAGGTTGAGCCGAGGATGGACCCGGCGCCGCCGCTTCCCTCGAGCACGTCGGTCAGCAGGAACAAACCGGCGAAGGCGAGCGCGAAGAGGAACGCGCCGGCTCGGGCCACGTTCGTCACGACTTGGAATCCCAAGCCGTACGCGGGCGTCGCGTTCACATCCGGATCGCGGCCGGCGGGTATCCACATGAACGCGCCAATCACCGCGGCGCCGAGGGCGGCGGCGAGCCCGAAGAAACCGACGAAGCGAAGGCCGATCTCGAACGGCGACACCGGCGCACCTATCGATGTCGCGCCACCCGGTGGCAAAGACCCAGGCAGATTACCGCTCGCGTCTTGCACGCCGTAGGCGAAGGATCCGGCTGTGAAGTGGCCGTCCACCGCGGAGGTCGCGGTCCAGGCGACCGTGAAGATGCCGGGCCCGGTTGCGTTCAGGCGGACGGACATCGTGCGGCCGTCCGATGATGGGCTCACCGGAGGGAGGTCGAACCGAGCGCCGGTCCCGTTCGTCACGTCGAATGTGGCCGAGTTCGCTTCGATGGCCTGCGAGAGGGTCACGCTCACAGACGTGGGCGTCGAGTTGTACGGCAGGATCGCGTCCGGAAGCGGATCGGACGAGACGTAGTTTGCGTGCGCAGTTGCAGGGCCGGGAAGCAGCGCCACGAGGAAGAGGGCTGCACCCAGCAACAGGACTGAACGGTTCATGGGGCACGACGCATCGAGCGGGACGCACGGACGGTGAGAACGAGGGAAGCCGCTCCGATCAGGACCGCGACGAGGGCCACGCCGATGAGGATGGTGAGGAGGGTCTGAAGCGCCGCGAGCTGGGCGTTCAGCTGCGCGATCGAATTCTGAAGGTCGGTTGCGGTAGGCTCCGTCACAGGGAATTGATAATACGATGTCTGGGCGACCGGGTCGAGGCCGACCGTTACATCAACCGGGGTCGTCGCGTTCAACCTTCCGGCGATTCGGACCGAATAGGCTCCGGGGACGGTGGGGATGACGTCAAACGTGTACCAGCCGGGTCGGTCGAACTGGGGCTCCAGCGCCCTCACCACCAAGGCCGGTCCCGTGGTCAGGGTCGCATTCAGGTCCCTCCCGATTCCAGCGACCCAGGCCGAGGTCCCGTTGGAGAAATGATGCTCGATTCCCAGGTCGAGGCCGTTCAGCCCCCCCGCGACTGCGGGCTCGCTCCGCCATCCGACGGTCAGTTCGTACTCCCCCACCGTCACGCGATCATGTGCGGCCACGGGGCCGACCATGGATAGCATGCCCGCGAGAGCCACCCAAAGCGGGAACATGGCGACGAAAGCGATCCGGAACCGATTCATTTTCTTCCCAGGTGTCCGATGAGCCGCTCCGATATTTGGTTTATGGCACAAATGTAAACCATCGGCCACGGGCTCTTGCTCAAATCAGAAAAGAGAAAGGGGGAGCAGCGCCCGATCGGGCTGCCGCTCCGTGGCTAGGGGGTTACGGTGAACTGCTCGGTTGGACGTGCTTCTCGATCAGGAGGTACAGGTTGTCATACGTGCCGTCCTGATCGACGTCCTCCGCGTGGTAGTCGACGGAGACCCATTCGTGGGTGTCCGGGACGCCGTCCTGGTTCGGATCGGTCATCCGCTCCGCACGGAACGTGAGGTCGACCTTCTCGAAGACGCCGTTGGAGTCCGCGTCGGTCCATTGCGCGTCCAGGCGCAGGTATGCGGTTTCCTCCGGCACGCCGTTCTGGTCTTCATCGGTGACCTCCGAGGCGCGCGCCGTGATCGTCACGAGCTCCGGGTGGCCGTCATCGTTGGCATCCGTCGCCTGGGCGTACAGGACGAACGCCGCGGTGTACTCCGGGATGCCATCGTGGTTCGCGTCACGGACCGCCGTCGCGTGGACGGTCACGTTCGTCGACTCGAACGCTCCGTTCGAGTTCGCGTCGACCGCGAGGACATCGATCGTCGCGCCGCGGGTCTCGTCGACCAAGCCGTCGGAATTGAAGTCCTTCTCCTCGGTCGCGACGAGGTGCAGCTCGACGCGGTCCGGGTGCTGGTCTTCGATCGCGTTCAGGACGACGCCGTCGACGGTCGCGAAGGAGTGGTCCTCCGGGAAGCCGTCGTCATTCCGGTCGATCGCGGCCTCCGCGCGGATCGTCAGCGTGGCCTTCTCGAAGATCCCGTTCGAGTTGTCGTCCAGGGCCTCGAAGGTCCCTTCCAGACTCGCGCGGTACTCCGGCGTCCCGTCCTGGTCCATGTCCCGCACGACCGCGGCGGTCAGCGTGAACCGGGCGAGTTCCGGATAGCCGTCGTCGTTGGAGTCCGTCGCGAGGGCCGTGATCTCGAGCGCCTTCCGGACCTCGAGGACGCCATCGGAGTTCGGGTCCGCGCGGGCGTACAGGTAGATCCGGCCTTCGACCCGCTCCGCGAACCCGTTCGAGTTCGCGTCGGTCATGGCGAAGGAGATCTCGATGCCACGGGCGAGCTCGTCGAAGCCGTCGCCGTTGCGGTCGAGCGCCTCATACGCCTTCGCGCTGAGGGTCGCGGTCTCGTTGTGACCGTCGTTGTTCGCGTCCCGCGTGTTCGCCGTCAGGTCGAGCGCCGCGCGGTACTCCGGCGTGCCGTCGTCCCCGACGTCGTACGTCTGGTAGACATGGACTTCGAGGTCGACCGCGTCCGGCGTGCCGTCGCTCGCGGAATCGGTCATGCAGATCTCCGCCTGCACGGTCCGCACGAACTCGGCGTTGCCGCTCTCGTTGCGGTCGAAGCGCTGTTCGCCGGCAAAGGTCGCCATGACGGATTCCGGCTTCTTGTCGCCGTCCGCGTCCTTCGCGCTGAGGGTCCAGACGCCCTGGGCCGTGTACTCGTGGATGCCGTTCTCGTTCGGGTCCGCGTACGCCTCGACGCCCTGGCGGCCTTCGAGCGCGTTGAACTTGCCATCGGAATCGTTGTCCCAGACCTGGAAGTCCCGGGCGATCGTCAGGCCCGCCTCGGGCACCCCATCGTGGTCCGCGTCAACGACGCAGCTGCCGAGCATCCGCCCGTGGACGTACTCCGGGTTGCCGTCGTGGTTCGCGTCCGTCGCGGTGAATTCGTTCCGCCAGCTGCATCCGCTCTCGTTGTCCTGGGGCGCGATGAAGTGCATGAGGTCCGGCGCGCCGCGAACATGGTCCGCATCGCGCGGCAAGACGCCAAAGCCGAACGAATCGAGGGAGTCGTTCGAAAGGTCATCGCGGGTCTCGTTCACTTCGCGCAGCGCCGGCACATCCGTGCCGACGGGATCGGCCTGTCGGTCCGAATCGCTCGCGGGGGCCGATTGAGCCCCGGCCGGAGCATCGGACGGGCTCGACGACGCGACCTGGGTCGCCGGCGGGGCCGGCGTCGGGCCCGGGGCGCTCGACGCGGACAAGACTGCGTTCGATTGATGCGCGTCCGCCGCGCCCTGGGCGGTCAAGGTCGCGCCACGATTCGAGGGCGTGTAGCCACCATCGGGAGGACGGCCGCACTCACCGCGACCACTCCGAGCGCGACCGCCAGGGCCAGAAAGAGGGCGCGGGGCGGGCGTTTCGAGACGCAGTAGGCTTGCATCGGGATCCACCTTTGCAATGCGTACGCGAGGCCGGGGGCTTATCAAGGCCCGCAAGACTCTTCCCGATGGCTTTATTACCTAGAATGCGCGGCATGAAGGGCCGTCGTTTCCGGTACTGATTCCGGTCTCAGTCGAGGAGGCCAAACGGCATCGGCGCGTCGCTCCGATCGAGTGCGCGGACCCCGATTTCGCGTGGAGAAAATCCTGCGGTTCGCCTCCAAATTATCCGAGCACCACCGGATGTATTCGGTCCTCCACTCACACCTACATGAGCGTCCTCGTCCATGCTCATCGACGAAAGGGGGAGGCTAGGTGGCACGATTGGGTCGCCGCGCCGTGGACGCGCTTCGGGCATACCTGCTGCTCCGAGGCCCCGCCACCGCGCAGGACCTGCGCGGCAGTCTGCACCTGTCGCGCGCGGAGACGTATCAAGTCGTCCGCAAGGCGGCGGCCCGGGGCCTCATCAAGGTCGTCGCGCACGTGCACACGGATGACAACCATCGATCCCAGGCGTGGGACGTCGACTCCCCGGACGGCGAGCTCTTGTGGCGCCGGCAGGAACAGCACATCCGCGGCCGTTATTGCACGTGCCTTCCGGTGGGCCCGCGGGACGGGAGGACCGAAGAGGCATGAAGGAGTCCTGCTACCTGGTCGTGTGGTGGGTCTGTCAGACTCCCCAGATCGCGCTGTTCGACCATCTCGAGGCCGCGAAGGCGGCGGCCAGTGTCCGGAACGCCCTCATGGTCACGGTGACCGGGACCGCCGTCGAGATTGACGAAGTCGTCGACTGGTATCGGCGCAACGAT
>VBLV01000018.1:0-364 GCA_005879045.1 Methanobacteriota archaeon
TCTCTTGGTGCTCATCCTCCTCCTCCAATTCATGGCCGAATCACCCTGGGGTCGAGTCCTCCGAGCGGTCCGAGAGGACGAAGAGGCCACGATGGCACTCGGGAAAAACACGTTCAACTACAAGCTCCAGGCCTTCGCATTGGGCGGAGCGCTCATGGGACTCGCGGGCGCCCTCTTTGCCGTGACCCTTGGGTACGTTTCCCCTTCATCCAGCTTCGCCCCGACCGTGACGTTCTCCGTTTGGGTGATGGTCATCGTCGGGGGATCGGGTAATAACCGCGGAGCAATCGTCGGAGCGTTCCTAATCTATGGGATGGAGTGGCTTTCAGTCCAACTCAAAGATCTCGTGCCTCAAAACCCGCTC
>VBLV01000018.1:512-1026 GCA_005879045.1 Methanobacteriota archaeon
AGCATCGTTAGTATCGTGTCCCAGCTGACCCAATTCGTTGTCGTCCCCGCGTATGGTTTCCCTTACCTTATTGTGCTACCGATTTCACTTTTGGTATACTTTCGCTGGGTCAGACCAACCTTCATGCAAGCACGAGCGGTGAGCGCGTCGTCTTCCAACGAGTCTCTTCCACCAGGTCCGCCTTCTTTCTCGAAGCGGACACCATCCATGACCCCGAGACGTCCTGTCGGCGTAACGGTTCTGGGGGTTCTTGCGATTCTCTTCGGCTTTCTCGCGGTGCCGGGCGGACTGGTTGTTCTCGCTGCTTTTGGATTCATCGTCAGGGATACGATTTTCTACATACGCATCATGATCATCGGAGTCTTGCTAATCTTGCTCATCCTCCATAGGCCCGAAGGTATTCTCAGAGAGAAGAAACGAGTTCTGGGGTGAACTATGGAGTCGTCCCAGAAATCCATTCTTTCAGTAGACGGGGTCGAAAAAGCCTTCGGCGGCATTCACGCCGTCGATCGAT
>VBLV01000018.1:1094-8953 GCA_005879045.1 Methanobacteriota archaeon
GGGGAAATCGACGTTGTTCAACATCATTGCCGGGCTCTATCGACCCGACGGCGGGGAGATCTGGTTCGACGGCACGAGAATCGATGGACTGCCCCCGTATGAGATTGTGCACCTCGGGCTCACGAAGACCTGGCAGATTCCCCACGAACTTCGCAACCTGACGGTCCTGGAGAACCTCGTCCTCGCCGCGAAGAACAATTCCGGCGAGCGATTGCTCAACCTCTTCTTCCGGCCGGGCCAGGTCAAGCGCGACGAGAGGCAATGGCGCGCCCGGGCCCGCGAGGTGCTGAAGTTGACGCAGCTCGACGGACTCGCCAACGAGCATGCGAGGACTCTGTCGGGCGGGCAGAAAAAACTCCTCGAACTCTCGCGAGCGTTGATGTCGGATCCGACGCTCGTCCTTCTCGACGAGCCCGTCGCCGGGGTCAACCCCGCATTGGCCGGGAGTCTCATGGACCTGATCGAGAAGCTTCGGCAGAACGGGAGAACGTTTTTCCTGATTGAGCACGATATGAATGTGGTCATGAATCGATGCGATTGGGTCATCGTGATGCACCAGGGGCGCCGGATCGCGGAAGGTCGCCCAGAGACGGTGAAAGCGGACCCGGCCGTGATCGAGTCGTACCTCGGGGGATAGGCGTGCTGCTCCAGGCGCAGAACCTCCGGTCCGGCTATGGGGAAATGGAGATCCTCCACGGAGTCTCGATGACCTTGGAGGAGCGAGAGATGGTCGTCCTGATCGGACCGAACGGGGCGGGCAAGTCGACCCTGATCAAGACGATCTTCGGCCTGCTCCGCCCGACCGAGGGCCGGATTCTCTTCCGGGACACGGACATTACCGGTTTCCATCCTCGAGACCTCGTCATCCTGGGACTCGGCTACGTCCCGCAGACCAACAACACGTTCCCGACCCTGAGCGTGCTCGAGAATCTCGAGATGGGCGCGATCACCCGGCGGATTTCACCCCTTCCCCATCCGTGGAACCGCGGTCCCGACCGGACTCAATCCCGGATGATGAACGATGCCGAAATCCGGGAGCGGGCGACCGAGACGATCGAGATGTTCCCGAATCTCCAGCCGAAACTCCGCGAACCCGCGGGGAGTCTCAGCGGCGGGGAACAGCAGATGGTCGCGCTCGCGAAATCGATGATGCTTGACCCGGAGGTACTCCTGATCGATGAGCCGTCGGCCGGACTGGCTCCGAAGCTGGTCGATACGGTCTTCTCCAAGATCGTCGAGATTAATGAAGGCGGCACGGGAATTGTGATGGTCGAGCAGAACGCGAAAAAGGCGCTCGCCATCGCGGACCGGGGGTACGTCCTCGAGACCGGGCGGAATCGTTTCGCCGGGACGGGCGAATGGCTCCTCCACAATGCGGACGTCGGGAAGCTGTACCTGGGCGGCCAAGCCTGACCGCTTCGAAAAGGGGAAAGGGGTTCAGAACCGCCGCGTAACGACTGCGGTCTGAACCTTCTCAACGAACCCACTCGACGACGCCGTGACGACGTGGCTCGACGGCAACAGCGGTGGGGCGGTCTGGATGCTCGACTCCGGGATGAAGGCGAGCCGGACAATCTGGAAGGTGCTGTTTACACCCCAGACCTCGTAGGGCCCTCGAACGTCACCGTTCGCGTCGAAGTCCTCCGATCCTGCGGCTCCCTCCCAGTTGACCGAACCACCGGCCGCTAGCGAGGTCAACGCACGGGTCCAGTTTCCAGGCGTAATCACGGTTCCGGACCCCTTGGCGATGACGGGCAGGTTTGCTTTGATTGCCGTTCCATCGACGGAACCTGCCTTCTGCGCGGCAAGGGCGATGAGGTAGACCGCATCGTAGGTGTAGTCCGTGTAGAGCACCGGGGTCGAGGTGGTCGTTGTGGCTGCCTTGTATTGGGCCACGAAGACGTCGTGAACCGCGCCGAAGGGCGAGACAGGTGACGTCCCCTTGATCTTCGTGACGTCGATGTTCACCTGGGACGAGTGCAGCTGGTCCATGAAGGTCTGGCTGTCAAGTCCTTCAGAGAAAATCCACGGCCGGTTCCACCCGGTGTTGCTCGAGAGGCCTTGCTGCCATTGGGTCATCAAGATAAGCCCCTCGCCGGGGAAGCCGGCGAAGTAGACCGCTTGCGGGTTGGTCGAGAACAAGGTCTGAAGGTCGGTCGTGAACGTCGTGGCCTTCGGGTTGATGATCACGGTCGTGTTCACGTGGCCGCCGAGCGCGGTGAACTTGGTGTTGATCACGCCCACAAGCCCTCGCCCGTACGAATCGTCGCGTCCGACCAGGTTGACATACCGGTAGGACAGGTTGGTAAAGAGGTAGTTGGCTGCGACCACGCCCTGAAGCGCGTCCGAGGGCGCGGTCCGGAAGAAGTAGCCGCCGGTCAAGGTCAGGTTGGACAACGCGGGCGACGTCGCCGACGGAGAGACCATCGGGACGCCCGCCGCCTTTGCAATTCCAATCGAGGCGATCGTGCCGCCGGAGAACTGCGCGCCGACAATCGCGTTCACGTGGTTCTGGGTGATCAACTTCGTCGTGGCGGCGGCAGCCGCCGTTTGGTCCGTCTGGTCGTCCTCCGTGAACAGCTGAATGGGCTGGCCGAGCACGCCGCCCGCGGCGTTGATTTGATGAACAGCGAGATATGCGCCCTGCGTATCGCCCGGCCCGTACTGGCTTAGCGCACCCGTAATCGACAGCAACGTCCCGATCCGAAGGGCGGGCTTCGTCGGGGCGGGATTGAACAATCCGCCCAGTACCGCGGCCAAGACGACCACGATGATTACGACGATGACTGCAACCGCAATCCACACTGCTCTGCTCTTCGGGGCAGGCTTCGCTCCCGAAGGTGTAGGCTCCTCCATAATAACCCCGGGGGCGTCATGTTGTGACATGGTTTAAACGTTCTGGCCCCGTCTGAAACTTGGCCAACGTTAGGCCAGTATTCGAACTCAGAAACGCGAAATCGCAACCCTTGGGGGAGGGCGGCGCACGGCGTTCAAAGAGGGCGGTCTCGACGATAGATGAGGTAGGCGACCAGCCCGAACACCGGAACCAGGAACACGATGGCGAACCAAAAGAGGCTGTTCATGCCGCGAATCCGGGCGTCCTGGTAGACCCACAACGCGATGAGGAGGAATGCCACGTACAGACCGAGAAGGAAAAGCCAGAATCCGACGGCAGAGCCCGACGCGGTCGCTTGGAACGGGGTCGCGATCTCTCCCAGAACGACGGGCATCTCGCTCACCCTACGACGCGGTCTCTATCGCGCGGCATTCCCGCAAGCAATATTTATATCATTATGCGCGAATTCGTCGAATCGACAGGAGGGGACTCGTCTGGCCGAGCTGACCACAGGCGCCCTGCTGCTCGTAATTGGCGTGGCCTTATCGGTCATCGGAATCCTGTTCTTCCCGTTTCTCTGCATCGGCATCCCTCTCCTGATCGTTGGGGTCATCCTCATCGTCGCTGAGGGAGGGCAGGTGACGAAGTCCCATCCGCCGATGTACCCGGCGTACCCGGGTCCCTATGGATTTCCGCCGTACGCGCCGCTACCGCCCCCAGCCCAACCCGTACCGACCGCGCGGGACGCGGGTCAGCCTCCCACCGCGGCGACGGGTCGCTTCTGCACAAACTGCGGCTCGCCGGTCGCGACCGGGATGTCATTCTGCCCGAGCTGCGGGACCCGCCTCGCCACGTGAGCCGCCGCGCGATGCCTTTATGGCGGGACAGTCTTCTCCGACGCACGGTGCCGCCGTGAAGAGTTCCGAGGTATCGGGTTTCTACAAGAAGACCCCCGAAGATCGCTGGCAAGTCATCCGATCGTTCGGAGAGCTCTCGGACGCGGAAATCGAGACGATCCGGAATACGGGCGCGTTGAAGTTCGACCAGGTCGACCGGATGATCGAGAACGTGGTCGGCGCGATGCCGATCCCCCTCGGGATCGCGGTGAACTTCCGGGTCAACGAGCGCGATTACTTGGTCCCGATGGCGATTGAAGAGCCGAGCGTGGTCGCGGCCGCCTCGAACGCGGCTCGGATGGCGCGGGAGCGGGGCGGGTTCTCGGCGAGCACGTCGGGTCCGATCATGATCGGCCAGATCCAGCTCGTCGGGGTCTCGGATCCCCACGGAGCGCGGATGACGATCCTCCACCACCGAGACGAGATCCTCTCGATCGCGAACGAGAAGGATCCGATGCTCGTGAAGGTCGGCGGCGGCGCGAGGGACGTCGAGGTCCGGGTCGTGGATACGAAGCGGGGACATATGGTGATCACCCACCTGGTCGTCGACTGCCGCGACGCGATGGGGGCGAACGCCGTGAACACGATGGCGGAGGCGGTCGCCCCGCACATCGAGCAATGGACGGGCGGCCGCGTTTACCTCCGGATCATCTCGAACCTCGCGGTGCGGCGTCTCGTCCGCGCGCGGGCCGTGTTCGCGAAAGACGCCATCCGGACCGAGGACATCCCGGGAGAGGACGTCGTCGAGGGAATCCTCGAGGCGTACGCGTTCGCGGACGCCGACCCGTTCCGGTGCGCGACCCACAACAAGGGCATCATGAACGGCGTCGACGCGGTCGTCGTGGCGACCGGGAACGACTGGCGGGCCATCGAGGCCGGGGCCCACGCGTACGCGGCGTGGAAGTCCGGGGGGTACCGCTCCCTCACGTCGTGGGAGAAAGACAGCCACGGAGATCTCGTCGGGACAATTGAACTGCCGATGGCGGTCGGCCTGGACCGCGAAGGCGAATGTCCGGCTCCTCGGGGTGAAGACGGCGCAGGAACTCGCGGAGGTGATCGCCTCGGTCGGGCTGGCGCAGAACTTCGCGGCCCTCCGAGCGTTGGCGACCGAAGGCATTCAACGCGGGCACATGTCGCTCCATGCGCGGAACGTCGCGGCGACAGTCGGGGCCGTCGGCGAGGAAGTCGACCGCGTGGCTGAGATCCTGGTCAAGGAGCGAAAGGTGCGGATGGATCGAGCGAAGGAAGTCCTCACGGA
This sequence comes from Methanobacteriota archaeon, assembly GCA_005879045.1. Lineage (GTDB taxonomy): Archaea > Thermoplasmatota > Thermoplasmata > RBG-16-68-12 > RBG-16-68-12 > RBG-16-68-12. The sequence continues at coordinate 6,085 of VBLV01000018.1, forward strand.
CCTACGGGCGCGTAAGTCCAAATGAGGAATATCCTCGAGCGGAAATATTCCCGGGAGGGTAGAACAGCTCAGACCAATAATATGCGCGCTTGCGACGGTACCAGCGATACTTTTCCATGGACGAGCGATTTGGCGATTTTCCCTGTTACGGAGTAGCACGAAGTCCGTCAATGACCGTCGTAAATATCCATACAAACCGATAAAAGTGAAGCCCCGTCGGATCGCGTCTTGCCTTCTTTGATAGATGTTAATCGTACATCAGTGCGTCAGACTTTCGTCCGACCGGCAGTCTTTATTAGTTTGACGCTCCTTCGCGCCGCGGGATGGGTGCACAGATCCGAGTCGCGATCTACACTAGGGTCTCCACCGAGGACCAAGCCAAGGAAGGCTTTTCCCTGGAGGCGCAACGCGAGCGGCTCGAGGCGTACTGCCTCGCCCGGGACTGGTCCGTCGCGGCCCGCTACACCGATGAAGGTCACTCGGGCCGGAACATCCGACGTCCCGCGTATCAGAAGATGATGGCCGAACGGGACGCATGGGACGCGTTGCTCGTCATCAAGATGGACCGGATCCACCGGAACTCACGGAACTTCATGGAAATGATGGAAAACCTGGGGGAGTGGAAGAAGGACTTCGTGTCCGCCTCCGAGTCCCTCGACACCTCGACTGCGATGGGGCGCTTCGTCATGGACATCATCCAACGGATCGCCCAGCTCGAATCCGAGCAGATCGGCGAACGCGTGAAAATGGGGATGACGCAGAAGGCGCGCGTCGGCCCCGGCATTCTCGGATTCCATCCGCCCCTCGGCTACGACGTCACGGAAGGCCGGCTCGTCCCGATCGAGGCCGAAGCCGAGGTCGTCCGAGAGATGTTCGACCTGTGCCTGGAGGGCCGCACGCTCGAGGAGACCGCGGCGGATCTGAACGCGAACGGTCGGCGGACGAAACGCGACACCGCCTGGACGCCAATCAAGGTGTACCGCATACTTCACAACCCGGTCTACGCCGGGTTCCTCCGCTGGGATGGAATCGTGCGGAAGGCCGACCACGATCCCCTCGTGGCGGTCGAAGAGTTCAACGAAGCCCAAGAACGCTTGAGATCGAGGGCGCCGCTCTCGAACGCGCACGCCCCGCCTCTGATCCTTCCAATCGTCCAAGTCGAAAAAATCAACGATGCGCTAGAACGCGCAGGACCGGGAGCACCGCTATCCAGCGCACAGGCCCCGCAGGTTTTAGAGGAGGCCTGAGGCATGGAGGGCCGGTGTCAGCGTTGCTGGAGCACCAAGAACCTCGTGAGTCACGAGGTCGATGCCAATCCGCGTGCGGATCCCACGATCCGTCGGGAGAAGGTCCTCCTCTGCAAGCATTGCGTGGACGGGTCTCCTGGAGACGCCCTCCTCTTCTGGGAAGTCTATATGCGCTTCGGGTCGACTCGCGAGATGCTCCAGCATTACGCGTCCGACTCCGAGGACGAGGCGCTCCGAAAGCTGTGCGTCGAGCGGGACCTTAACGAGCGCGAGGTGCTGCGCCGGGCCCGAGGACTGCAAAGCGTGGAAGCATTGAACAACGCGGTGAAGAAAGCGAATGCGTTCCTGACCTACGCGAGTCCCTACGGATACGACTACGTGGACGGCGTCCTCCAGGTGAAGAACGAAGAGGCGCGCGTGGTCTCGCTGATCTTCCGTCGCTATCTGGAGGGCAAAGGGATCGCCAAGATTTGCCAAGAGCTCAACCGCGATGGCTACCGGACGAAGACCGGCCGGGCCTGGGCGAGCCAGACCATTGCGAACATCCTGAGCAACCCGGTGTACTGCGGCTTGGCGCGTCTGAACGGTGGCATCAAGCGCGGAAAGCACGAGCCCCTCATCGAGATCGACACGTTCAACCGAGTGCAGAACGAGATGCAACGCCGGATCCGACGACCGGATCAGCGGAAAGAGCAGACCCCTCAATTCCGGCTCGAGGACTACACCTAGTGAGCCGACCCAATTCGTATTCGACACTCCGCTCCCGACCTGATTTCGGTCTAACGAAACGGCCCGCTTCACAGTAGCCCGTGATAGTTTGATATGGCCAGGCGCTGTCGAACTACCAGATGCCCTACAGGTCAACTGAAGCAGTAAAGCGTTATCGCAAGGCTCACCCTGATCGAGTGCGCGACTACACCCGCCGTAACCGCAGGGATCGTCGGATCCGAGCCCTGAGACTCCTATCCGGAGGCGAGCCCCGATGCGCGTGCTGCGGTTGGGACCAGATTGATGGACCGAACCGACTCGAGTTCGATCACATCAATGGCGGCGGCGGAAAGCTAACTCGCAAGAGCCACTCTGCAGATATCACGCTGAAGATTCTTCGAGGCGAGATGGGGTTTCGTGTGCTCTGCCGCGGCTGCAATGCAATCATGGAACCCGGGGCACTGCACTGCGTCCTGCATGGTCCTAGGAACGACCTACCCATGTCCATTGCGGCTCGGATTACCGAGGCGCAATGGGACCGGTCGGGGCTTCGTGTTGACAACATATAGTACTATGTGTACACATAACATTATGGTTCGAGGAGACTACCGTGGCAAAACCTATCAAGGACCTCACGACGATTCAACTGACGACGCAAACGCGCGATCGCCTCTACCGCCTGAAGTTCCGGAAAACATACGACGAGTTTCTCATCGAGCTCTGCGACTTGTACGAACGCGCCGGAAACAGCCCTGAAAGTTGAGTCAAGGTCCCACATATATTTTCTAATATGGTCATGTAACAGCTAAACAAAACATAGCTCGCTACGATTTCGTTCGTTTTCGGCTCCCTGGCTGATAACGTTATGACGGCTCCGACCCGTTTCCCGGGACGTCAATGATAGGTTGGGCAGA
>VBLV01000019.1 GCA_005879045.1 Methanobacteriota archaeon
GCCATTCCGCGAGCTGGACAAATGGATGCGACAATACCGCGGCCTGTGGGAGGCCCGCCTCGACAGGTTCGGCGCCGAGCTCAATCGACGACAGAAGGCGCGGGCAGGAAAACGCAGGGAGACGCACTCATGACAAACAACCGGAAGACGGGGAAGGGCAGGGAGGAGAACACCGCGCAAAAGATCACCACGTTCCTGACATTCAACGATCAGGCCGAGGAAGCCGTGAAGCGATATGTCTCGATCTTCAAGAACTCCAGGATCCTCGGCATGGTGCGCGGGGAGGAGGGAGGTCCGATCGCGAAAGGGCAGGTGCTGAACGCGACGTTCGAACTCGACGGAGCGCGGTTCATGGCCATGGACGGCGGCCCGTACTTCACGTTCGCGCAAGGGACTTCCCTCTTCGTCAGCTGCGAGACGCAGGAAGAGATCGACCGGTTGTGGGAACAGCTCTCCGAAGGCGGAGAACAGCAGCCTTGCGGCTGGCTTAAGGACAAATTCGGTGTGTCGTGGCAGATCGTCCCCTCCGTTCTGGGCGAGATGATGGGCGATTCAAAATCCGGGAACTCGGCGAAGGTCATGGAAGCGTTGCTCAAGATGTCGAAAATCGACATCAAGACCCTTAGGCGAGCCTACGCTCAACGGAAGTGAGGGACGTGCGGATAAAGGGAAAGACCGCGACATCCGCGAGGGTTTCGAGACCGAAGATCCGGTTCGAGCGGACCTTCCAGGCGTCCGCGAAGGAAGTCTGGGAACTCTGGACGACAAAGGAGGGCCTCGAATTCTGGTGGGGCCCCGAAGGATTCACCACGACGGTCCACAAGCTCGACCTCCGCCCAGGGGGCGAATTCGAATATGCCATGACGGCGACCCGCCAGGACTTGATCGAGGGGATGAAGGCGATGGGGCTTCCGCTCACGAGCGTGGCTCGTGGGACGTATACCGAGGTCACGCGGCCGCGCCGGCTCGCGTACACGACGCTGGCCGACTTCATCCCGGGCGTCGCACCGTATGAGGTCGCCGCGTTGGTCGAGATTCAGCCTCTGGGCCGCGGAGTCCGCATGGTGGTGACCGAGGATGCGATGCACGACGAGCTCTGGACCGAGAGGTCGACGATGGGCATGAACAGCTCGCTCGACCGGCTCGCGAAAGTTCTCAAGGCGCGCTAGGAAGCGACGGACGTCGTGGTGGACACTAAACCCGGAAACCCGAGGAATGGACTGGGCGGAAACAGCGCGGAGTTAGCCGCGCGTTGTCACGACGGTTCCGCCCCATTCCTCCGGAGCGACATCGGCCATGGACTGAGAAAACGTCCACGTGTGACCCCCGAGGTCCTCGGCCGTGTACTGCCGCTCGCCGAACGGGTAGTCGGTGGGAGGCTGCAGGATCTTCGCGCCGCGATTCTTGGCCCGCTCGAAGTGGCGATCGACATTCGGCACACGCACCATGACGGAGTGGTTGGTCTCCCCTTGGTGCGACCGACAGACCTCCCTGGTCTTGTTCGAGTCGATCCCAGGCCCGTGGGGATCCGCCGCCACGACGATCGATCCATCCCCAACGGTAAGTTGCGAGCGGTGGCTCCCGATTCGCAGATGCTCCGTGAATTCGAAGGTGCCGCATAGCCAATCAACGGCCTCGGCCACATCCGGGTATACGAGCACGGGAATGACCGTGGACGAGGGCATGGAGCGGTTCGTTCGCATGGGTCCTCCGATCGCCGAATCGACCTCCGAGGATTTCGTTGGCATTGAACCTGAGGATAACAAACGTACTACTGAAATCTGACGCCGTGGGATGGGTGCGAGTCCGACGTGATTAAGTACGGCCTCCCATCTCCGCTTTCTTCCTGAAATCCGGGAGAGAATCCCATGTGCCGAAACATCAGGACGCTCTTCAACTTCGACCCTCCGGCGACCGACGAGGAGATCCGCGACGCCTCGCTCCAATTCGTGAGGAAACTCTCCGGCTTCACAAAACCGTCACGGGCCAACGAGGCAGCGTTCGATCGCGCAGTGAGGGAGATGACCGCGGCCGCTCGGGCTTTGTTGGATTCGCTGGTGACCGAGGCGGGGCCGCGAAATCGTGAGATTGAAGCCGCGCGCGCTCGAGCTCGCGCTGTCGAGCGATTCGGGAGCTCTTGAACCGATCGCGTTCTGCGTGTCGACAGACCGCGCGAGGTCTGTGTCGATGGGTCGCCTTGACATCCTGATAGTGACGTGCCAGGCTTGATTACGCATGAGCTGTTTGCTCGACGGACGCGAATGGGATTGCGTGGACCTCGACGGCGATCCTCCTTTCCGGTGGGACTCACTCTCATCCTCCTCGGGCTGACGGCTGCGACGGCAGCCCACGCTGGAACCACGGGACTCAGTTCCACGGGCTTCAGGATGGCCCCCGTCGGGATGACGGCGACCCCGCCGACCATGGGGTGGAACAGTTGGAATGCGTTCGGGTGTCACGGCCTGACCGAGACGCTGGTCCGCGAGACCGCCGATGCGATGGTGAATGGTGGGCTCCTCGCGGCCGGTTACGACACGTTGACGCTCGACGATTGCTGGTCTGCGGTCTCCCGCGACGCCTCCGGCAACCTGACGAACGATCCCGCGAAATTCCCGAGTGGGATGAAGGCCGTCGGCGACTACATTCACAGTCGAGGCCTCAAGTACGGGATCTACGCCTCGATCGGAACGGCGACGTGCAGCGGAGGCACGGCGGGAAGCCTAGATCACGAATACCAGGATGTCGCGCAGTTCGCCTCTTGGGGCGTGGACTACATCAAGGCTGATCGTTGCAATGCGGACGGCCTGGTCATGAAGGACATCTACGCGCGCTGGCGGGGCGCGATCATCGCCTCCGGCCGATCGATTGTCTTGAGCGCAAGCGACAACAACCCTACGGACGAACCGTGGGCCTGGGGACCTTTGACCGCGGGTCAGTGGCGTATCTCCCCGGACATCAGTGATGATTGGACGTCGCCCCCGGGCCAGCCGCCGTGGAAGGAGGGGATGATCGACATCTTCGATCGCAACGCCGCCCACGCAGCCGCCACCGCGCCCGGGACGGTCAACGATCCGGACATGCTCGAGGTCGGCAACGGAGGCATGACGGACACCGAGTACCGGACGCACTTCGGCTTATGGGCTCTCATGTCCGCGCCCCTCATTGCGGGCAACGATGTTCGCAGCATGAGCGACGCGACCAGGACGATCCTCACGAACCCCGAGGTGATCGCCGTCGACCAGGACCCACTCGGATTCCAAGCGAACCTAGCGGGGGACATCGGAAACGGCTTGCAGGTCTGGTACAAGCCCCTCGCCGGGAGCGGCGCCCGGGCCGTGGGGCTCCTGAATCGCGGCTCTGCCTCGGCGACGATGACGGTGAGTTGGAACGCGATCGACCTCGCCCCCGGAATCGCCACGGTCCGCGATCTATGGGCCCGCGCCGACCGAGGTTCGTTCGCGAACCAGTACAGCGTCAGCGTATCCGCACATGGGATGGCCCTGCTCCGGGTCGTCGGCACGGATTCGCCGATCTCGGACGGGTTTCTCAGCGACCAGCCGTGGACATACATGGCGAACGAGCAAGGCCCGGTCGAACGAAATTCGAGCAACGGCGGGGGCGGGGCGGGGGATGGCGGCACGCTCACGCTGAACGGGGTCCCCTACCTCCGGGGATTTGGCGGCCATGCGCCGTCGGCCTTGGAGTTTCGACCGAACGGGTCGTGCCAGACGTTCACCGCCGAGGTCGGGGTCGATGACGAGGTCGGCACCCTTGGGAGCGTCCTCTTCCAGGTGTGGGGCGACGGTCAGAAGCTGTACGAGGGTGGCGTGATGACTGGGGAGACGCCCACCGAAAACGTCAACGTCAGCATCGCCGGCATCCGGAGCCTGCGCCTGCAAATCGTGTCCGTCGATTCGACGGCGGACGACCATGCCGATTGGGCGAACCCGCGAATTGCGTGCGCGGATCGACCGCCGCCGAACCAGCCTCCTCAGGCACGCTTCTCGACCACACGGTCTCTGGTGACACCGTGGGAGATTGTGGCGTTTGACGCCGAATCCTCGACGGATCCGGATGGGACGATCGTCTCCTACATGTGGGATTTCGGGGAGGGTTCACCGCCAATGGGATCCTCGTGCGACACGCGTACGTTCACTCGGGACGATTCTCCGTCGTCCTGACCGTCGTCGACAACAGTCAAACCTCGACCACCGCGACGTCGGAAATGACCGTGGACGTCCCTCCGATTGCCGCGTTTTCGACGAGCTTGAACACAGCGCCCCCGGGTTTGCCGATTCTCTTCGACGCGTCCGCATCGATGGATTCGGATGGCACAATCGTTTCCTACGCTTGGGACTTTGGCGATGGACAGACGGGCGCGGGCGTATCCGTTACCCATGCATATGCGAACAACGGGACATTCACTGTGCGGCTCGCGGTGGCGGACGATCTCGGTGCGGTGGACAACGTCGCGGGATCAATCGAGATCGGAAACCGAGGGCCTTCGATCGTCTCCGCCAGTCCACAGGCAAGCATTGTCCTGGGGCCGGGTGACGCGGAGACACTGGTGGTCGTCGCTTCGGACCCCGACGGCGATCTCCTGACGTATTCGTGGCTCGTCGACGGGCTGTCGGTCGGCGGTTCGTCGTCGGCGTACGTGTTCCACGGCTCGAGCGTCGGGACCCACGTCGTCCGGGTCCTCGTCTCGGATGGACGCGCCGAAGCGAGTTTTGCCTGGACGATCGAAGTGCGGGCGCGACCTCAACCCCCAACAGGGCATCTCGAACCGGTCGGAGCGGGTCTGTTCGTCCAGGTGCTCTCTGCGAGTGCGCTGGTCGCCCTCGGTGTCATCCTGTTGATACAAAACTTGCGTCGGCGAAGACCTTGAAACGGGCATCTCGATTCCAGGAATCATGTTATCCATACCGATTATCGGAACATGTCGGTCGGGAGAATACTAACATGACCGGGACTACTGATGATGCGAGCCTCCGGGAAAATACGGAATGGCTCCCCCGAGGCGCGTGTTTGCGGCCCTTACGGCCTCCGCCCTCCTCATGCTTTTGAGCCTCACG
>VBLV01000020.1 GCA_005879045.1 Methanobacteriota archaeon
GTCGTCGATGAGCGTGTCCAACGAGGTGTTTACGTAGCTCTCGTAGTTCTGCCCGGGAATCGGCGCGTTCCGGCTGTGGAAGAAGCTCTCGATGTAGCCCGGCTCGACGTATCCCGTCAGAGACCAGCCGAGGATCCACATGTCGAAGTTCCGCGCGTCCAGCGCGTCAACGATTGCCCCGAAGGCCGTGGCCTTCGAGTTCATGTTCACGCCAATCGCGCGCATGTTCTGCGCGATTAACGTCCCCGCGGACGCCCGGATCGGATCATAGTCCGCCTGGGGCGTGAGCATGTCGATGGCACTGGTCCCCTTGCCGGGTAGGCTTCGACAGCCCGTGCCGTCCTGTTGGCAAACTCCGCCGGGCCATACTCCGTACGCGGCGTCCAGGATGCCCCTCGCGACGCTGAGGTCGTACTCGTAACGAGGCGCAGACGCGTTATAGTACAAGGTGTTCGTTGGGCTCACGACCGTGTGGCCCGCGACCCCAAAGTTCTGGAGCAGGGACGTGACGATCGTCCGCTTGTCCGTCGCATGGGCAACCGCGAGGCGGAAAGGTTTGCCGATGTCGTTGCCCGGCGTGTTGCTGCCCTCGGCCGGGTTCAAGTAGCCGAACGGCAGGCGGTCGAAGTTGAAGCTCTGGTAGAAGAACCCGGCATCGGCGCTGGACTTGAGTCCGATGTTCGGGTCCCCCGTGATCGGGGCGACCTGGTCGGGTGGTACGGTCCAGTCGATGAAATCGAGTGTCCCCGCCTGGAGAGCGAAGACGGTCGCCTGGACGTTCCGGTAGAGACGGTAGATGATTGAGTCAACCTTGGGCACTTGCAGGACGAGAGTGGCGGGATACTTTGCGCGGACGGTCGCATCCGCAATAAAGTAGTTCGGATTCTTGTCGAGCTTGACGAAATTGCCTGCTTCCCAGTGGACGAACTTGTAGGAGCCGGCGCCTATCACGTCTTGGTCCTGCGCCTCCCACGGGGTGGCGCACGTCGAACTGCCCGCGGGGCAGCCGACGGAAGCCGCAGTGACATCGAACGCATTCAGGTGGGTGCCGGACGCGATACTAATTCCTTCGAAGGTGACGGTCGACGTGGTCGTGTATCCGGCCGCCGGCACGCCGTTCAAGTAGACATTGAGGCCGCTGGCGCCCGGATCCGGGTTCATCGCCCACCCGAAATCCGGATGCACCGCTCCCGGCTGGATCACCCCGTCCACTTTTCGCACGCCCGTGCCTTGCCAGAAGTACGCGGGCATGAACGTGGCTTGCAAGGTGTCCCGTTTGAATTGCGCGTTCGGTCCCGTCTGGATGAACTTGAGGGCGAACTGATGCGTTGTGTCCGCGACGGGGCCACCCAGCCATCCGTCCGTGGAGGCGCCCGCGATCGCGACCGGGTTGATGTTCTGGTATCGCGTCGACGAGTAGTTCGAGCCGGCTTGCCCGGCTTTGTCTTTCACGAAGCGCGACGAGGTGACCGCAGGTGCCAACGAGGCAAGGTGGTAGCCGAACAGGACATCCTCGCGCTCGACCTGCGTGCCGTCGTGCCATTTCATCCCTTTGATGTTGAAGAACGCAATCCACTCGCTCGAGCGACCTTGGACGTTCGAGAAGACGCCGACTTCGTTCGCCTGAAGCTTGCCGTCTCCGTTGACGTCCGTGCCGACCATTGTATACGGCAAGACGGTTTGGGTCTCCGGATCCGTCTGGACACTTCCCTCCCCAACTGGGTTCAATGCGTCCGCCGTCCACACATCTCCGCCGAAGAAGAATCCGCGAATCAGATTCCTCGTCTTCATCTCGTCCTGCACGCCCACGTTGATGACGAAGGACGTCGCCTGCGCTGACGCGTTCTGAGCCACAGGGTGAACGAGGAACATAGACACGAACATCGATAGAATGATCAACAAGACCAGCCACACGTGTCGCGACAATTTCTCCGCCTCCTCTTTCCGCGGCGTGTTGGTCCGAGGACCAACTGCCGTCCCCGTCATCAGATGCGGAGAACCGTATTAAACCAAATTGGTACGGCGTTTTGTAACGGCGTTGGCCCAAAGAACTCAGGAGGAGGTCAGCCGTCCGCAGTCAGATACACTTGGCGGCGACCGCGAGAGACGGTTTGCAGGATGCCTTGTTTCTGCAGGATCCGCAAGTTGTAGCTGACGGTCTGTTGCGTGACCCCGGCTTGCAGCGCCAGATCCCTCTGCGGCGATCCGGGGTTGCGCCGCAGGATTTCGACCAGCGATTTTTGGAGCGAGCTGAGCCGGATGCCCTCGCCGCCGCGGTCCGGTTGCGCGTCCGCGGCGAAGAACCGCTTGTACATGCCTTCCCGCTCGGACCGGATGAAACCCGCGACCTCGAGGGTCCTCAGGTGGTACGAGAGCGTGCCGTTCGAGAGGCCGAGGTTCTCGCGGATCTCGGTGAAGTGCGTCCCCGGCTCGGTCTTGATCACGCCGAACACTTGTCCGCGAACGAAATGGTCGAGGACCTCTTCCTTCTTGAGTCGCGTGTACAGTGGGAAGAAGGCTCCGAAAATCGCGTGCCGGCCGGGTTCCGTCCAGGAGAGGAATGCCGCGAGGCCGCCGAGGACCCCGAGGGACACGATTCCCGCTTGCGCGTAGATCGGTGGCGGCGGCCATCGCACGACGCGAACCGTGAACGCGTCGATTCCCTGCGCCGCGCCATCGAGGCCCGTCCGCGCGGTGATCCGGACCAGCGTGTCCTCTTTGACATCCGCGAAGAAGGCGAACGACGCATACCCCCGGGAATCCGTGACGACGCGATCCGGCGAAACCGTTCCCAGGGAGGCGCTCAGGAACACCGGGACGTTCGCCTGAGGAAGCCCATGGACCTCGGTCACGAGGACTTCCATCGGGATTGGGTGGCCGCTCTCCGCCAGGTCGAACGAGGATCGCACGACCACGTAAACCTGGAATTGTCCATTCCCGCCCTCGAGTCCGCTCCCATCGGCCGCAGCGGGCGAGGAAGACAAGATTAGCGCGAGTCCCAGGACCCCGAGCGCGACGAGCAGGATCCACGCTGGACGGTCGATCCCCGTTCCTCCCGCGGCACATACGGCAATCTGGGGACTTGACCGTTGCGGTGCTCCGTGACCCGTGTCATTTTTCCGGTGGGGTCACGCCGGACCGCGGATGACGTCCTGTCCGCCCATGAAAGGCCTCAGGACTTTCGGCACAATGACGGAGCCGTCCGCCTGCTGATAATTCTCGAGGACTGCGACGAGGCCGCGGGACGTCGCCATCGCGGTCGAGTTCAGCGTGTGCGGGAAGAACTTGTCGCCGCCGACTTTCCCCGCGCGCGTGTTCAGCCGCCGGGCCTGGTAGTCCGTGCAATTGCTGCAGCTGATCACCTCGCGGTACGCATTCTGCCGAGGAAACCAGCCTTCGATGTCGTACTTCTTCGCGGCGACCGTGCCGATGTCCCCCGTGCAGACGTTCACGACCCGGTACGGGATCTCGAGGGCGCGGTAGATCGCCTCGCCGTTCGCCCGGAGTTTCTCGTGCCACGTCCAGCTGTCCTCCGGGCGGCAGAACACGAACTGCTCGACTTTGTTGAACTGGTGCATCCGGAAGAAGCCCTTCGTGTCCACGCCGTGGCCGCCGATCTCCCGTCGGAACTGCGTGGAGAGTCCCGCGAGCGCGATCGGGAGGTCCGCTTCCTCAATGATTTCGTCCATGTGCATCGCCCCCATCGGATGTTCCGACGTTGCGATGAGGAACAGGTCTTCTCCGTCGATCTTGTACATGACCGACTCGAAGTCCCCGAGGTCGACGACGCCTTCGTACGCGGCGCGGCGCATCATGAACGGCGGGAAGACCGGCGTGAAGCCTTGCTTCAGCATGTGATCGAGCGCGAAGGTCAACAGGGCCTGGTCCAAGCGCACGAGGTCTCCGAGGAGGTAGACGAAACCGGCACCGGCGATCTTCCGCGCGCGTTCGAAGTCCGCGAGCCGCAGCGCCTCGAGCAGGTCGCCGTGAGACTTGAGTTCGAAATCGAATTTCCGCGGCGTGCCCCATCGAGCGATCTCGACGTTCTCCGTGTCGTCCTTGCCGACCGGGACGCTCTCATGGAGAAGGTTCGGGAGTCGGAGGAGTCCCTCTCGGACTTTCGCCGCGAGTTCGTCGATCGTCTTGTCGAGCGTGTCGATTTTCTTCGGAAGGTCGGCGGCCTCTTTGCGGAGCTTGTCCGTCGACTTGCCCGCCTTCTTCGCTTCCGCGATTTCGCGGGTGATTTCATTCCGCCTACGTTTGAGACGGTCCGCCTCGGCGAGCGCCTTCCGCCACTCTTGATCCCACTGGATCACGTCGGCGAGGAGCTTCGCTTTGTCCGGCGCGTTGCGCTTTGCCAGGTCCCTCTGGATGAGCTCCGGGTTCTCCCGGACGAGCCGGATGTCCAGCACGTCGGCGCCATGCGGCGGAGGCTATTTGTAGGTTGTTTGGGCCCCCATCAGAGGCACCAAATCTATCGCCTGCGAGAATCCGGGGTTGGGCCTTTAATAGCCCCAGGCGAACGGACGAACCAACGGAGGGCCGACCTTGCCATCGCGTCCAATTCTCATTCATTCCGCCGTCTTCGCGGCCATCGCGATTTTCGCCTGGGCCACCGCGGGAGGGACGACCGGATCGTGGTTTTCCGCGGACCTCTCATCCCAGGCGTACACGGCCTCGCTGATTGGGGCCGTCGTCGTCGCGATCGCCCTCTCCACAGCGGCCGTGAGCCACCTGGGACGGCTCGAAGACGCACGTCGTGGCATCGCCCTCCGCATCGCCGAGATGCCCGAGGCGGGCCTGTTGCCGACCGGCGAGGCGACCCTCGTCACGTCCGAAGCGATCCGGATGATGCCGCCGAGCGATGAAGAAGTCGACGAGCTGCTCACGTCCCTTGCCACGCCGGTGCCGGGCGCGCCGCCCGGGATGGAGATCGAGATCACGGGAACCCTCGTCGAAGTGTCCGCGGCCCTGACGGCCGCGCGGACCCGGAAGGAACTGATGAAGGCCCTCCTCATCGAGCGGGCTCGGGTGGAAGCGGCTCGCGAGGCCGCGGCTCCGAGCATCGCGGGGCCGATCGTCGTCGCGCTCCTGTTCGCCTCGGTGGCAGGCGCAATGCTGCCCGGGTCCGACTCCTTCGCCGCAACGCATTTCCAATTGAATACGGGCCTCATCCTGTTCCTCGGATACGGATGGATGTTCCTCGTCCTGTGGGCGGTCTTGTCTCTCGCCATGCTGACAGCCCGCAGTTCGCCGGATGGACGCGATTCAGTCCGGTCCAGGGACGTTCCTCGATAGGTCGCGTCGGGAACGTGGCTTGTAACGCTGCGTCCGCTCCAGTTCGATGTCGACGATTCGGATCGCTCCGTCCATGAAAATTATCGACGTTCACAGTAAACGTGGACTTGGGCGAGGGTTGCCTCAGGGGTCGTGAGACTCGTCGCGGTGCGCGAAAGGCCTCATCTTGGAATGAGCGCCTAACGCCTCCCCGGAGGACATCGGACTGGATCGTCCTCCAGGCGATCCGACGGACATCTCGGGAAATTCCGCGGGATGGATGTTTCGAGACGCCAGCTTGCGTTCCCACGTGGCCTCAATCAGTCGTTCGTAGTTCTCGAGGTACTTCGCGGGTGTGTGATAGGTCTCATACGCCATGCGGGCCGCCCTCCGCTGGCCGTGGGCCAGGTCTTCCGCCTCGAATTGTTCGATCCCCGCGAGGATTCCTTCCGCGGTCGGCCGGATCGTCCGGCCGCACATGTCCCCGTGAAGGATCTCCGGAAGAGCGCCGGTCTCGGAGGCCAGGATGGGAGTACCCCAGGCGAGGGCTTCGAACGCGACAAGCGGTGCGTTCTCATACCAGATCGACGGAAGCAGGAGGGCGCGCGCCCGCGCATAGGTCGCATCGCGCTCGGCGGCCGGCAACCAGCCATGAAGGACCAGCGGGGCCGAGCGTTCCCGCGCCGCCTCCAGGACGGCCGCCTGTTTCCCTTTTCCGACGACGACGAATCGGTGCGGTCCGCGGTACTGGCTCGCCGCGTTCGCGAGCTCCGGAATTCCTTTGTAGAACTCGAGGCGGCCGACGTACAGGTAGTAGTCACCCGGAGAACTCGCTTGGCCCGACGGGTTCGGATCGGGCGCGAAGTTCGGGATGTGGACGACCGGGGCGCGGAGGTACGGGGCGATCATGCCTCGCAGGAAATCGCTCGGCGCGATCGCGACGTCGAGGGCGTCGAAGGGCTTGAGCCCATCGGGCCGGTATCGCCACAGCTGCGGCGGCTTCCCGGAGATCGTCAGGCACGTGAGGCACGTCGGCTTGTCGCAGAGGCGTCGATTGAATTTGAACAGGTCGTTCCGCGGACAGCGCACCCAATAATCGTGGGCCGTGTACATCTTGAGCGCGGAGCTGGGGACGTCGATTAGGTCCAGTCCCAGCAAC
>VBLV01000092.1 GCA_005879045.1 Methanobacteriota archaeon
TCTTGTTCACGACGACGAACGCCCGCAGGAACACGCGGTTCCCCGCGAGGACGTCGATGAGCTGGTCTTCCGTGATGTCCTGCCTCACGACGACGGTGCCGTTCAGGTAGCCCCACTCCCGGCAGATGTCCGCGACCATCTCCGCATCGAGCTTCGTGAGCTTGACCGTCGGGTTCACGGTGAGCCCGCCGCGATTGGCCTTCGTCAGCGTGACGTCGGCGGGCCGCTCGTTCAGGCGGATCCCCGCGAGATGCAGTTCGTCCGCGAGGACGTCGACATGGGTCTCGAACACGTCGATCATCAACAGGAGGAGATCGCAAGCCCGGGCGACGGACAGGACCTCCTTCCCGCGCCCGCGGCCTTTCGAGGCGCCCCGGATGAGACCGGGCATGTCGAGCACCTGGATCTTCGCCCCTCGGTGCTCCATGAGGCCGGGGATGACGTCCAGCGTGGTGAAGTCGTACGCGGCGACCTCGCTCGTCGCGTCCGTGATCTGATTCAAGAGGGTCGACTTGCCGACGCTCGGGAAGCCGACGAGGCCGACCGTCGCGTTCCCGCTCTTCTTGACCGCATAGCTTGGTCCGCCACCGCCCCCCTTGAGGCGCCGCGTTTCCTGTTCGTCCTTGAGCCGCGCCAGCTTCGCCTTCAGCCGCCCGATGTGATGCTGGGTCGCCTTATTGTACGGCGTCTTCTGGATCTCGTCCTCGACCGCCTTGATCTGTTCCTCGATGGGCATGCGATGTGAAACCGAGCGGGTCGGACCACTAAAAACCTTTCAACGCCCGCGCTTCGCAGGCTACCACACGGTGCGAATGCCTTCGGGCTCCAGGCCCTTGACCGCGTACAGGACCAACCGCCAGGAGCGGGCCGTGTACGGCGACAAGTCGAGGCCGCCAAGCACGCGGTGGACGAACAGGCCGGCCTCGTCGAGCATCTCCTTGAGTTCCGCGAGGGTGTACGCGCGGACCGACGCGGTGAACTCCCGCGTCCCTTTCCGATCGATGATTACCTGGCGGGTCTCGAACCGCCCCCGGAGCAGGTCGAACGACGCGTCCTCGAGGACGACGGTCCCGTCGTCCCGCGCCTGCCAGCTCTGCGACGGCAACCTCGCCACGAGGCTGTCGCGGTTGAACAGCTCCATGAGGAACTTCCCCCGCGGCCGTAGCGCACGGGCGATGCCCCGCAAGACCTGACGGTCCTCTTCCGGTCGGTCGAAGTATCCGAACGATGTGAACATCGAAATCGCCGCCTCGAAGGCGTTGCGATACGGGAGGCGTCGCATGTCCCCCTGGACGAACGTTGGCTTGACGCCGGCCGTGCGCGCGGCCTTTCGCGCCTCCGCGAGAAGCGGCGACGAGAGGTCGAAACCCGTCACGCGATACCCGCGCTTCGCGAGGTCGATCGTGTGGCGACCGGCGCCGCACGCCACGTCGAGGATGCGACCGCCCTTCCGGAGGTGGAGGATCTTGTCGATCGCCTCGACCTGGGCCGGGGTCTCCGGGTGGACGTAGCGGATCAGGTAATCGGATCCGAAGAAATCCTCGTACCATCGTTTCGGGACCTTGGCCATCGACGGGCTGCGAACGTGTTGAGTGGGGAAAATCCTTCCGCGCTCACGCTCGACCGATTTGGGTCCCGGCCTTGCCGGCCACCGCGGTCGCCAGGTTCCCGAGGTCGGTGATGACCGCGTGCTGCCCGCCGTGCTCGAGGAACTCGACCACCGCCTCGACCTTCGGGCCCATGCTCCCGGGCGGGAATTGGCCCTCGGCGAGGTGTTTCTTCGCCTCCGCGACCGTGAGGCGATCGAGGAACCGCTGGCTCGGCTTGCCGAAATCCAAGGCGATCTGGGGCACGTCCGTCGCGATCACGAGGTGCTTCCATCCGATCGCTTTCGCCAGGACGGCGGCCGCGAGGTCCTTGTCGATCACCGCCTCGACGCCGACCAGCGTGCCATCCTTCCGGATGACCGGGATCCCACCGCCACCCGCCGCGATCACGAGGCGTCCCTCGCCATTGCCGACGAGCGTGCGGATGATGTCCTTCTCGATGACGTCCACCGGCCGCGGGGACGGCACGATCCGCCGCCAGCCCCCGCGCTGGTCGTACGCCATCTTCCATCCTTTCGCTTTCTTCACGAGGACTTCGTCGTCACGTAGATAGTACGGGCCGATCGGTTTCGTTGGATTCGTGAAGGCGGGGTCGTCCGCGTGGACGAGGACTTGCGTCACGACGCAGGCGACCTCCCGATCGATCTTGCGCAAGGCGAACTCATTCCGGAGGGCTTGCTCGAGGAGGTAACCGATCAGCGCCTGGCTCTCGGCGCCGCACACATCGAGAGGCATCGGGGGGACCAGGTGCCGCGTCTCTTCGTTCTGCAAGAGGATGTTCCCCACCTGCGGGCCGTTCCCATGGGTCAAGACGACGTCATGGCCCTCCGCCACGAGATCCGTGAGGCGCGATGCCGTCGCCTCGATCCGGCGACGCTGGGCCGCCGGGTCGGCGGATTCGCCCGCGGGTTGCAGCGCGTTCCCGCCGATCGCGACGACGAGCTTGGTCATCCCTCAACCCTCGATGGAAGTCTCGTGCTATTTTGAGGAGTCTATATGAACGTTCGGCCGTAGGAATTCGAATCTCGAACGCCGGATTCACGAGCGGGCGTCAGAGGTCTGAACCGTGAAGGGGAGACGGGGTCGAGGGATCAGCTCAAGGACAAAGGTACTTGGGCGTGCCCGCGGTGCGAGGACCCCGAGGCGGGGTATGAAGCGAGACGAGCTTCTCGAACTGATGCAGACTCTGGACGACGCATGGAACAAGCAAGATTGGCCGGTATTCCGGCAGCGACACGCCGCGGACACGGCCGTGTACTGGCCAGGGCAGCCGGAACCGACTCGCGGCCGGCCCAACCATGAGTCCGAGGCCAAGGA
>VBLV01000093.1 GCA_005879045.1 Methanobacteriota archaeon
CTACGACCTTGTCGGGCTGATGAGGCAGATTGGGCTAACGTGATCGGCCTCTAGCCCGACCGGGTGGTTGCCGCGCAAACGAGATTGCGAGGCCTACGAAGCTGCGTTGGCAGGACCGCGTTTCCTCCGCGGGCGGGTGAAAAAAGGGGGACAACTATTTATCAAGAAGGTCGCATCGCATCGTTCTGTGAGTCCCGAGAAAATCTCGGTCCAGGTATGGAACCTGTTCTTGCGGTTCCGCAAGACCCCTTGGTTCCGGATCACATACCTCGTCCTCCTGGGGCTCATCGTCCCGAACCTCCTCCCGTTCGCCGCCGGCGGACTCGGTTGTCTCGTTATCATCCTCGTGCCCTTACTCGTGTTCCTCGTGCCCTACTACTTGGGGGAACGCTCGGTGAGACATTTCGCGCTGAACGCGCTCCCCGTCCTCGTCATCGCGATCCTCCTCGGCGGAGCGTTGTCGACCAATTTGTACCTCTCCCAAGCCGACGCGATTCCCCTCGCAAGCACACCGGGTGCCTTCACGAGTCCGACGATGGCCCTAGCGAACGGGACCGTGGCGCCGTACCACGCCGATGCGCCAGGGGAGTTCACCTTTCGCGTGAAGCTCAAGACGACGGTCGACAGAATGCCGGGCAACTTTTCGGTATTCATGAACCTGACGACGATCTCGGGCCTCGCGGCCTACGAGACATCAGACTATCGCATGACCTTCAGCGCGGGCCCGGGAAGCTTCACCAACACCACCCTGGGCACGTGGTACGAGACCCGCGTCAATCTCACCCGCCAGATCTATGGATACGGATTCTCGGTCTGGGACAAGGACACGAACTGGACGCTGACGAACCTCGACTTCGGCCCGCTGACCGCGCCCGGCGCGAACTTCTACGGCCTGTTCGTCTACTTCACCGCGTTCTCGATGATCCTGCCGTTCACGTTCTACTACGTGATCCTGTTCATGTGGTGGTACACGGTCCGGGCGCGGGCGACGCGCACCCGGATGCTCGGCGCCGAGCCGCAGATCCCGAAGGAGACGCCGAAGCCCAAGGCGGCGGAAGCCGGACCGACGAAGAGCGAGAAAGCCTCCAAGGCCACCGCCTTCACGTGCACGAACTGCGGGGCGGACGTCGACGAGAGCGCGGAGAAGTGCCCGAAGTGCGGGGCCGTTTTCGAGGAGTGAAAGCCACCCGAGGCGGACACTTTCACCCACCTCCACGCGCGCGCGTAATAACCCCTTCCTCCATAGAAACTACATTGCGGAACGGGCTGCGAAGTCTTAAATGGGCGCGCTCAAATACGCGGGGCCCAGGGATGGGAACGCCCACCGTTCTCTTCAACCGCCCCTCGTGATGGTATGCCATCGATCTCGATTGCGGAGGAACTCGCGAAGAAACAGCGGGAGATTAGCATCTCCGAGTTCTTCGAGCGGAACAAGCAAATCCTCGGCTACGACTCTGCGACGAAAGCCCTCCTTACCGCGGTCAAAGAGGGAGTGGAC
>VBLV01000094.1:0-2865 GCA_005879045.1 Methanobacteriota archaeon
TCATGAGCGTCTCGATCGATCCGACGAGGGTGGCGGCCATGACGCTCAAGACGTCGATGGGGACCGAGTTCCGGGTCCACGCGCCGAGCTGTGCCCCGGTGCGGGTGATGAGAAGCACCGCTTCGAGGGGCTGCTGTGATTCGACGACCGAGGACAGGTCAATCGGTGTCGATGCGGTCACGGACATCCGGGTACCAGGTGTTGCGTGCGCGCGCCAGGCTAAAAGCAACAAGGTCTCACTATCAAATGCGTCAATTATGGATCGGCCGAGTCGGGGAGACTGCGCCCCGAATCGTCCTCCGTGACCTGTACTAACAAGGTTTTAAGGACGGTGTCCGGGGAGATACTCGGACGTCACGCGTGCTCCACGCTGCTGACGTTCTTCTTGGCCGTGTTGCTGTCGGCCGCCGCTCTCACTACCTCCGCCGAGCCGGCGAGACCGGCTCCGATGCAGGCCTTCCCGCGAGTCTCAGCCGCCTCGGGGACGAACTTCGATTATCTCGTAATCATCCTGATGGAGAATCACAACCTGTGCGACATCCTGGAATCGTGCGGCGGATCCGCAAGGTACATGTCGAACCTCGCGGGCGCCTGGGGATTGGCGCAGAGCGATCACTACTGCAACGTCAATCCGAGCCTCCCGAACTACCTCTGCCTCTCCGGCGGCAGCGATTTCGGTTGCGGAGGCTACGACGGCGATCCGAATTCGAACGCGTGCACGAGCACCGCCTGGAGTGCGCCGAATGTCGTGGATCGACTCGAGGGCGCGGGCCTGACGTGGAAGGCTTACATGGAGGACATGCCGGGCAATTGCTATGGGGCCAACTCCGGCGACTACGCGGTGCGACACGATCCCTTCGTGTACTACAACGACATCGTCAGCGACCCGACGCGGTGCGCTCGGATCGTCCCGGCGGGCGCAGCGGACAGCGCCCTGATCAACGACCTCGCGTCGACGACGACCGCCTCAAACTACATGTGGCTCACGCCGAACAAGTGCAACGACATGCACAGTTGCCCGATCGGGACCGGCGATGCCTACCTGGCGGACCTCGTTCAGCGAATCCTGAGCAGCCCGGTGTTCACGAGCGAGCGGGCCGCCCTCCTCATCACGTTCGACGAAGGGTACGGCGAACCCATCTACACCGTCTGGGCCGGTCGCGTCGTGAAGCCCGCCTACACCTCGTCGGTCGCCTACGATCACTCCTCCGTCCTCGCGACGATCGAATCGAACTGGAACCTCCCGAATCTCACCGCGAATGACGGAGGAGCGGCGCCGATGAACGAGTTCTTCACGGCGACGCCGCCCGCGAGCGACACCGTCCCGCCGATCATCACGATCGACTCGCCGTCCAACATGAGCAACGTGTTGTCGCCGCTGACGGTCACGGGGACGGCATTCGACAACATCGCGATCCGCACGGTCGAGCTACGGACGGATGGGAGCCCATTCGCGAAGATAGCCACTGGTACGACCTCCTGGACGGTGTCTCTCACCCTCGCAACGGGGAATCACACGCTCGAGGCCCGCGCGATGGACTTCGCGGGGAACCAGCAGGCGTCCGAGATCTTCGTCACGGTGACCGGGCAGTCAGCAGGAGGACCTGGAATCGACCTCGCTGCCTTCGCTCCAGAAATTGCGGCGGTGCTAATCGTCGCGGTCGTCGCCGTGGCCCTCATCCTCCGTCGACGCAAGAAGCGCGAGCCACCTAGCGAGCCGCGTGGATGACGGGAATCAGGCGGCCTACCCGCCGAGGCGCCGGCTCCACTCGCGCGCGTCCAACTCGGCCCTCCACGATTCCGTGTCGGCCACTTCGAGGTCCCGTTCCACCCGCGCGACCTCCTTCCGGTCTAACGTCGCCGGACTGAGGGGGATCAAGACAATCCCCCGGCTGCGCACGACGAGGTCGCGGAGATGCTCGACGAAGAGCAGCACCGGGTCGTACCCGTTCCGGAGGATCAAGAACTCGAGTCCATCGAGCAGGACCACGCCACCTTGGGGATGTTCCTCGAGGAAGCCTTCGATCGACTTGGAGAGATTCACGATCGCGGTCGGACGGAGGACGTCGTCCGCGGGCGCGTCCGCGAGCCACACGACCCGACCGTCCTCGAGGCCGAACTTCTCCCGGGCGAGGTCGGGGTAGACGCGGGTGATGCACAGCCCGGGCGTCCCTTGGCGCACGAGCTCGCGGTACACGCGAAAGCTCAACTGAGGCTTGGGCTCCTTGACGAGATAGCAGGTGCCCTCCAGCAGTTCCAAGCGACCCGCACGGGGCGGGGGAGCCTAAGGCACCTGTGGAACACTTTTTGACGGCCTCAGGAAGGCGGCACCGGGCGCCGGGACTTCACGCGGGGACGGTACCACATGCTGATGCCGAGCATGAGCAGGCCGACGACGATCTCGGGAATCCCAGGAGGCGTCGGCGGCGAGGGTCCGGACGGAGTCGTCGGTGTCGGATTCTCGGCGACGCTGAACTGAATCACGGAGGACTTCGCATTCCCCGCGGTATCGTACGCCCGCACGACCACGACATGGGTCCCGACGGTCCAATGTCGTGTCAACGTCGTCTGCAGACCGATCGACATGAAAGCGGCGCCGTCGATGCTGACCTCGTACCGGGCGATCCCGGAACCGCCATCCGATCCGGACCAGGAGAGCGACTCGTCCGGGCCGATGGGCACGCCGGGCGAAGTTGCGAGGACCGAGGGTGGTGTGGAGTCGACGTTGAACGACGAAGATTTCGAAACCTCCGAGTAGCCGTCGGCATCCGTCGCCTGATAGTTCAGGACGTGACGACCATCGGGGAGCGTGAACGGTTGGGAGTAGGTGACCCAGGCGTTCCCGTCGATGCGGTACGCGATCGA
>VBLV01000094.1:2885-7056 GCA_005879045.1 Methanobacteriota archaeon
CAGCCGTTCGCACCCGTGACCCCCGACGACGACAGAGTGCTGACCGGCAGAACGTGAGTGTCGCCCGTGATCCAGATCGACAGACCGTGCACGCTCTCCGCGCTTCCGGCGATATCCGTGGCGTAGTAGTCGAGCATGTGCGTGCCGTTCCCACCGAGCATGAATGGAACCGAGTAGGTCCGCCAGGGTCCCCCGTCGACTCGGTACTGTTCGGACTGGACGCCGCTCGTCGTGTCCGAGGCCGTCAAGGTCACGGTGACCGAGGAGACGTAGGATCCGTCGCCCGCGAGAGTGCCCGCCACTTGAGCCGACGACACGGGTGCGACCGTGTCAATGTCGAATGTCGCCGTGTGCGACGACTCGTTGTTCCCCGCGAGGTCCGTGGCGTAGTAGTCAATCGAGTGAGAGCCCTCCGCCGAGAAGGAAACGGGGCTGGCGTAAAGTTGCCACGCACCTCCGTCGGCGCGGAAGTGAATCGCGGCCACGCCACTCGAGTCGTCGGTCGCGCTCAACGTCACGTTGACACGGGAAACGAACCAGTTCGCCGCGCCGGTGGTCCCCGACCAGGAGGCGGACGCAACCGGGGGGACAGTATCCGGGCTTCCCGGCCCAAAGTCGGGCGCCCAGGCGACGCGAGGCGCTCCTCCGCCTGCCCCTTGGGTGCCGTTCGAGGCGGACACTTGGGCCCATTTCGCTTGGTCCCAGTTGTCGATGACGTTCAAGGCACCGAAGATCCGGTCCATGTCCAGCGCCCAGGGAACGTCCCGGCTCGCCGGGCTGATCGGGAAGCCCCAGGCCGCGCCGAATTCGTCATCGACTTTTCCCGAGGGGCTGTACTCCGTCGCAACCGCGTAAACGGACCAGGCGGCATCATCGACCGTGTACCCGCCGTAGTCCTGGAAGGCATGGGCGAGGATCTTCGCAGCGTCCGTCTCCAGGCCCATCGAATTCACATCGACGGAAGGGGGAAGCGCGAGGAGGGATCCCATCCGAAGCGCGGGGACCGACCCGCCGTAGCAGCCGGGGGCGCATCCATCCGCGGTCGTCGCGGGCCAGCGGTACGAGCCGGAACCGGTGTAGTAGTTGTCCCTCCCGTACAGGTTGACCTTCAGCGTGTGCCGGATCGTGCCTCCGGGCACGAGCTCCCCGAGCCGAATCACTCCGCCGAGGCTCGAGAGCATGGAGCCGCCGTGCGCGCCGGAGTTGCCGGTCTCGAAGAGGTCTTCGTTCTGCTGGGACCACATCATCGTGGCGGTCCCGTTCGGGGTGCAGCGGGCCATCGGTTGGCCCTGGATGAGCGTGTGACCGTCGGCTGCGAGGATCGCCGTCGCATAGTTCGGCGTCGTGCCGTCCGGATTTCCGGGACCGGCACCCGGCACGACGAAGTTCGTCGGGATCGGAGCGGAAAACAGGCTGCTTCCCTGTTTGTCGCATCGGCTCCCGCCGCTCCAAGCGTCGCCGTTGTAAAACACAGTCGTGTTCGGTGCGTTCGGAGTCAGGATGAGGACGTCGACATCGGTCGTCATCCCGTAGGCCGTGGGCTTCTTGATGTTGGCGGGGACGTAGACGGCATTGGCGCCAATCGGCAGGTTCCAGATGCTGTCGCGGGAGAAGGGCCAAAGCGTGGCGACGCGGCCCGCGGCCGATGCGGACGCCGAGGAAACCGATGAGGACTCGCGTGCCGATGGACCTCCGGATAGCGCTGACATCGAGGTGGCGAGAAGAATTCCCGTCAAGACGAATGCCAGGACGATCCAGGAACTCCGGCTTCGCCTCGCCGCAAGGTGGAATGAAGGGCAGATGCGGGTGGCCCGGGTATGTGGGATAGGCGCCACCGTCGGGGCTGCGTCGTAACCTCACGGTGCGTATATAGGGATGATTGTACGTCTATCGAAACTGGTTCCCGCGCCGCGGAACAGGGTCAACCGGTTCTCAACACTCGAGGAGGATGGCCGACACCGGCATGCAAACGAATCCGTCTCTGACTTTCGTCGAGAAAGCTTGAAAGGACGGGCCCGTTTCAGGCGGCCGAGGCGAGACGACGCGACCGCAGGAGTTCTGGTTGAGCGTCGTCCTCCTCGCCGTGTTCTGGGGACTCGCCTTCTTCGTGATGCTGAACGACATCGATTTTTTCTCCTTGCAAGACTTGTTCGACACGCGGGAACTGCACCATGAACACGTCGTGGTCGTGTTGTTCTTCTGTGGAATCGTCGCCGCGGCCCTGCCGCTCATCGCAGGAAAGCTGCAGCGAATGGAAAACTGACCCGTGCGGCGGTCCTAGAGGTCCGAGGAGTCGTATTCTTCGGGGTAGTCGTCCGGATCGTAGCGGCCCCGATCCTCGTCCTCGCGGCGGCGAAGACCCCGGTGCCAGAAGACAATCGCGAACAGCAGAAGGACCAGCGCGATCGCGGGGAGGACCAGCGGGAGCGTCAGGAAGACGCCGAAGACGCCCGGAGACCCCGGGCTCACGCGGAAGTTGATGACCGTCGCATCCTGGTTCCCGGCGGCGTCGTATGCGGTGACGCGAACCGTGTGGTCGCCGTCCGACCAGCGACGATTCAAACTCGTCGTCATGCCGACAGACTGCGTCGGTCCGCCGTCGATGCTCACCTCGTATCGGGCGATGCCCGACGCGACGTCAGAGCCGGTCCACGAAATCGTCACGTCGGGGGTCGTCTGGACGCCACTCGGCGAGCCGCCGAGCGTCGGAGGCGTCAGATCCACGTCGATCGAGGTGGAGGCCTTCGGTTCGACGAAACCGGCGGTATCCCAGGATTGGTAATCGAAGGTGTGGCGGCCTTCCGGCAGGGTGAACCTCTGCGCGTATTGCGTCCAACCCGAGCCATCGATGCTGTACATCGTGAAGATCGCGGTCCCGCTCGGACTCGTCGCCGTCAGCGTGACGTTCACCAGGGAGACGTACCAGCCGTTCATACCCGCCGAGCCGGTCACCTGCAACACCGTGACCGGAGGCCCAAACGAGGAGCCGCTGATCCGGACGACGGAGCTCTTCGTGGTCTCGACGTTGCCCGCGATGTCCGTCGCGTGATACTCCAGGGCGTGCGTTCCGTTCCCGCTCACCGGGAAGACGCTCGCATAGGAGCGCCACGCGCCGCCGTCGACCCGGTATTCGGAAGATTGGATCCCGCTCGTCGCATCCGTCGAGGTCAGGGTCACATCGACCGAGGAGATGTACGATCCGTCGGCAGCTTGCGTTCCGGCGAGCGCGACCGACGAGCTCGGTGCCGTCGAGTCGATCTTCACGGTGACCGATCGGAGGGCCTCGTTGTTTCCCGAGGAGTCCGAGGAGTAGTAGTCGATCGCGTGGGATCCGGCGGATGAGACGGTGAAGGGGCTGGCGTAGCTCCGCCACGCGCCGCCGTCCGTCCGGAAGTGGATCGCGGCGACGCCGCTCGAGTCGTCCGTCGCGGTCAATGTGACGGTGATCGAGGACGTGTACCAGCTGCTGGTCCCGCTGCTCCCGGCGGCGCTGTACGTTGTCACGGGCGGGGTGATGTCGCTCGTACTGCCCGGGGAAACGGTGTACGTCGACGGCGTCGACGTCGGAATCGTGAATGTGAGGCCGCCGACCGGGGTGGATTGCGCGCTGAGGATTCTAGTGGTGCCGCCACTGTTCGTCCGCGTCACGTTGTACGTCGTGCTCGGAGTGAAGCCGGAACCGTCGAACACGACCGCGGCGGCGCTCTGGAGTAGGAACGACGCGGCCGCGGCCGAGAGGCTCGTCACGTCGAGATTCGCCACTGAGCCGGTCCACGAGGCCTGCAGATTCTGGGAAGCCGCGGTGTTGGCCGTATCGAAGACAATCAAGCCGCCAACGGTGGCCGAGAGGTTGAGGGAGCTGCCGGACCAGGCAAGGGCCACGCTCGTCGCCGCTGGCGAGGTGACGAAGGTGACCGGCGTGAGGTCCGTCTTCGTGATCCCCGGGCCCACGTCGACCACGGTGCCTTGGAAGCCCGTGGGGAGGCGGATCGGGGTGATCGCGACGGTCGAGTACGTTGTGTCGTAGATGGTCTCCGCCGCGGTGCTGATGCCCGGCCACGCCAAGTTGTCGAGCACGTAAATCGCGTAGTCGACATCGGTAATCGTGTTCGAGGCGATGACGCCCTGGTCCGATCCGACCTGGATCCCCCAGTGGAACGTGTGGATCACG
>VBLV01000095.1:0-2075 GCA_005879045.1 Methanobacteriota archaeon
CAAATCAATGAGCGACTTCGCGGTGATCGCCGAGCTCGACATGCTGATGACCCCCGCCATGAAGATCGTGTCGATCAGAGGCCATCCGAGCCATGTGCCGATGACGAACCCCGCGAACATGTTCACCGCGAGGTTTGTCACCGCGAGGACCGCGGCGGCCTCCTTCGTCCGCATGAGCTTCGTGATGCTGAACTCCAGCCCGACGAAGAAGAGGAGCAGGACTAGGCCGAGTTGCGAGATGCTCTGCAGGAAGATGCTATCCGCCAGGATTCCGTCGTACGACCAGCCGAACAGATGGAAGTGGATATTCGGGCCGATTAGCATGCCCGCGATGATGTAGCCGATGATGATTGGCACACGCGCCCGAGAGGCGAATGCGGCTCCGACGAAACCCACGGTTGCGATGACGCCCACGTCGAACATGATTGAGGTCGTCTCAACCACGTGAGCGCCCATCCCAGACGGGGTTTCTCGCAAGCGCGGGCGCTGACGCTCTCCGTAGGAGAACCGAGTGTCCCATCCCGGGCGCTCATCGCCCTTCAGGCTACAAAAAGATGATGCCGTTTTGTCGACAGCCCTTGACAAACTCGACTCCCAGTCGCGCGATGCACTTCACGATGGAACGGACCCCGGGTCCGCGGCATTCCTAAATACGAGCGCATCCTCTCTCTACTATCCGGTCGCGTACGAGGTCGCCATGGCGAAGATGGACCGCTGTCCGATCTGCAATGTCGCGGTGAAGCCCGAGAACCTCATCCGCCACCTAAATGATATCCATCCGCGACATCCGGACAAACCCGGACTCCTGGAGGAGCTGAAGGAGGAACCCGGTCGGATCCCGCAAAAGAGAGCAGGTCGGCCGATCCGCATTCGCCGGTGGCAAATCGCCGTCGTGGCGGTCATCGTGTTGGGCGGCCTCGGTGCCGTCTACCTGCCACCCCTGCTGTCCGGGACCCCCGCTTTCCCGTGCATCGGACAGGAGGGCGTGGGACTCGTGTATCACTGGCACACAGACCTGACCATCTCATCGGGCGCGGCGTCCGTCTCGATTCCCGCAGGGATCGGGATCAGCACGTTCTGCCTCGAGCCCCTTCACACGCACGAAGCGAACGGCCGGATTCATATCGAGACCCAAACTGCACGCCTCTATTCGATCGGAGATTTCTTTCGAGTTTGGGGGAAGTCATTCGGCAACCCGACCGCCATGCATGTGAATGGAACGGCCGTGACGCCGAATCCAAGCCTCACCCTGTACGACCTCGAGACGATCCACCTTCAGTACGATTCGTTTTCGTGAACACCCTTGCGGCCTGGTCATCCCGATTGCTTCGTGGCGCGCCCACTCGACGCCTCTCGCTTCTCCCGACCGGTCCGCTCCGAAGGATGTCCGCAACGAGCTTTATTACGAATGCGAATGTTCGGCGCGCGATGGCGGACGACTGGCACGCCCTTCGGGCGGAGGCCGTCCTCCAGAAATTGGATTCTTCCCCCCTGGGCCTGACGAGCCGAGAGGCCGCCCAACGGCTGTCCCGCTTCGGGCCGAACGAGCTGGTTCAGACCGCACGGGTGAGTCCCCTTCGAATCCTGATGAGCCAGTTCGTGGACGTCCTCGTGATCGTCCTGATCATCGCCGCGATCATCTCTGCCTCCCTGGGGGTCCTGCAAGGGCAGAATGAGGACCTGTACGACGCCGTGCTGATCATCGTCATCGTGATCATGAACGCAATCCTCGGCTTCGTCCAGGAATACCGAGCGGAGCGGTCCCTCGAGGCCCTGAAGAGTCTCGCCGCACCAAAGGCCCACGTCCTGCGAGAGGGAGGGGTCGTTGCGGTGCCCTCGCGTGAACTAGTCCCTGGCGATGTCGTCGTCTTGGCAGCGGGAGACCGAATTCCGGCGGACGCACGACTCCTCGAGGTCGCCAGCCTCCGCGTGAACGAGGCGTCGCTGACCGGCGAGTCGCTCCCCGTGAGCAAGGCCGTCGAGCCATTGCCGCGCGACTCGTTCCTCGGCGATCGCAAGAACATGGCGTTCATGGGGACCGCGGTCGACGGGGGGCGCGGGAAGGCCGTCATCGT
>VBLV01000095.1:2104-7661 GCA_005879045.1 Methanobacteriota archaeon
AGGAGGAGACGCCGCGCCAGAGGCAGTTGGACCGACTCGGCAGGCAGATCGGGATCGCGGTCCTGCTCGCCGCGGGCCTCATCTTCGTCATCGGGGTCGTCCGGGACCCGGGCCACATCGAGCTCCTGTTCCTGACGGCGGTCGGGCTGTCCGTCGCGGCGATCCCGGAGGGACTCCCCGCAATCGTCACGATCAGCCTGGCGTTGGGTCTTCAGCGAATGATCAGGCGGGGTGCGCTGATCCGAAAACTCCCGGCGGTCGAAGCGTTGGGCGCTGCCTCCGTGATCTGCTCCGACAAAACGGGCACCCTCACGAAGGGGGAAATGAACATCCGGGTGGTGGTCGCGGGCACCCGGGAATACGAGGTCATCGGAGAGGGATTCGATCCGTCGGGCCTCGTCCGGACCGATGGCCAGGTCGCGGACCTCGAGGCGCATCCCGGGCTGAAACGAATCCTCGGAAGTGGGGTCCTCTGCAATGACGCGGTCCTGAAGCGAGACGGCAGTCGCTGGGTCGTCGAAGGCGACCCGACGGAAGGCGCGCTCCTGGTCGCCGCGCGGCGCGCGGGCATGAATCCGGAGGCGATTCGGGCGAAGTGGCCCCGGGTCGCGGAGATCGCGTTCACGTCCGAGCGAAAGAAGATGTCGACCCTCCACGCACCCCTATCCGAATCGCAGGCTCGTGAGATCCTCTCCCTGGCAGAGGCGGAGAGGCTACGGCGCCTCGCGGGCGTGCCCGCGGCCCTGCACGTGAAGGGCGCGCCAGAACGGATTCTCGCGGCTTGTTCCCACCATGTGGTGGATGGCGAGCGAAAGCCTCTCTCCGAGTACGACAGGAGACAGTACTTGTTCCGGAATCAAGAGCTGGCGACACGGGCCCTGCGCGTCATCGGGCTTGCCGTCCGCGAATTTCAGGGCAATCTTCCGCCGCTGAAGGAGGAGACCCTCGAAACGGATCTCACGTTCCTCGGGCTGGCGGGGATGATGGATGCGCCGCGGTCCGATGCAATCGAGGCGATCCGGCGTTGCAAGAACGCGGGAATCCGGGTCGTGATGATCACGGGGGACCACAAACTCACCGCGATGGCCGTGGCCCGGGAAATGGGGATCCTCGGAGAAGCGGACCGGGCCCTGACGGGAGAAGAGCTCGAGAAAATGTCCGACGAGGAGCTCGTGCGGGAGGTGACGCACATCCGGGTCTACGCGCGCGTCGCCCCGGAACACAAGATGCGCATCGTGGACGCATGGAAGAAGGCCGGTCACATCGTCGCGATGACCGGGGACGGCGTCAACGACGCCCCCGCCCTTAAGCGGTCCAACCTCGGCGTCGCGATGGGGATCACCGGGACGGACGTGGCGAAGGAGAGCGCGGACATGGTCCTGACCGACGACAACTTTGCGTCCATCGTGGCCGCGGTCGAGGAGGGCCGAGGGATCTACGAGAACATCCGGAAGTTCGTCGCCTTCCTGCTCTCCGCGAACGCGGGGGAGGTCCTGATTATGTTCATCGCGACCCTCGCGATTGCGAACCCGAGTTTCCTTCCGTTCTTCGCGCCGGTCCAACTCCTGTGGATCAACCTCGTGACGGACGGCCTCCCGGCCTTGGCCCTGGGCGTCGATCCCTACCCGACCGACATCATGGATCGCCCTCCCCGCAATCCGAAGGAGGGCGTGCTCTCCCGGGACATTGTCTTCCTGATCGTCGTCGTGTCGGCGATCTTGACAGTCGGCACCCTCGGGGTCTTCTTCCTTGAACTGCAGGAAGGCGCCGACGCCACCCGAGCCCGGACGGTCGCCTTCACGACGATCGTGTTCTTCGAGCTCTTCCTCGTGTTCGCGATGCGGTCTCCGCGCCAGACGATCTGGCAGATCGGCCTGTTCACGAACACGAAACTGATCGTCGCCGTGCTCGCGTCGATGGCCCTGCAGGTCGCCGTGATTTATACGCCGTTCCTGCACGGCGTCTTCCAAACGGAGCCGCTCACGCCCCTCGACTGGCTCGAGACGGTCCTGATCTCGTTCACGGCATTCGCCTTCGTCGAGGTGCTCAAGGTCCTGCGACATCGGCTGAGAGCCCAAGCGCCATGATCGAGGTCGACGGGGGCCATGGCGAAGGCGGCGGCCAACTCCTCCGGATGGCGGTCGCTCTTTCGGCGCTGACCGAGACGCCGGTCCGGGTCGTCCGGATTCGGGCGAGCCGGCCCACGCCGGGCCTGGCAGCGCAGCATGTGACGGCAATCAACGCCGTTGCAGGGTTGTGCAAAGCCGAGGTGACCGACGCATCCCTCGGGGCGTCGTCGATTGAGTTCCGACCTGGGAAACTTGCGGCGGGCCGTTTTTCCTTCGACGTGGGGACCGCGGGAAGCATGACGCTGGTCCTGCAGGCCCTTCTTCCCGTGGCCGCCGCGGCCCCCGGAGCCGTTCGGGTGCGCTTGTTCGGAGGCACCGACGTCCGATGGTCTCCGCCAATCGACTACTTCAATCGAGTTTTCTTGCCTTTGCTGCGGAGGCTCGGAGCCCACGCCGATGTAGAAGTTCTCCGCCGCGGCTACTATCCTCGGGGCGGGGGAATCGTCGAGGCCGTCATTGAGCCGACACGGTCATGGTCAGCCCTCCGCAGGTCCGAGAGAGGGGAGGTTGAACGGGTGCGGGGCATCGCACACGTTTCGAACCTCCCGGAGGACGTCCCGAAGCGGATGAAGCACGCGGCCCTGCGTCGCCTCCATGGCATTCCGGACGTCAAGGTCGAGGAACGCGTGTACCGGGGGGAGGATGCGGTTGGGCAAGGCGGGGCCCTGGTCCTTTGGGCGGAGGCGGAAACCGTGCTGGTCGGGGCCGATTCCCTCGCGGAACGGGGAAAGCCTTCCGAACGCATCGGGGGAGAAGCCGCTGCGTCCCTCGGAGCGGAGATCGAGTCCCAGGCGACGCTCGATGTCCACGCGGCGGACCAACTGCTCGTGTACATGGCCCGTGCCAACGGCCCATCGCGGTTTCGTGTGCGATCCGTCTCTGGTCACCTGGAAACGATGATGTGGCTCCTCCCGCAATTCGTGCCGTGCCGCTTCACGGTCACTCGAGAACGCGGCGGGTTCGAGGTGAGCGTCGAGCCCGGCGCCTAACCGTACATGCTCGGCCGCGCAGGTTCGGTCGGCTTCTTCGCCGCCTCGGTCTGATGGTGGATCGACTTGAGTTGCATCTCGATCCGCTCGGCCTCCTCGTAGAGCGGCCGTGCGTCGAGTTCCGTGTGCAGCAGCAATTTGTCGATGATCTCGATCGCGCGGGCCGCGGCTCTCGCGTCCGGGTAATCGGGGTGGGCCTCACTCAGAAGCGTAATGACGTCGAAGTCCCGTTTGCGTCCC
This sequence comes from Methanobacteriota archaeon, assembly GCA_005879045.1. GTDB lineage: Archaea > Thermoplasmatota > Thermoplasmata > RBG-16-68-12 > RBG-16-68-12 > RBG-16-68-12. The sequence goes on from VBLV01000095.1 coordinate 5,463, forward strand.
TCGTTCAGGAGCACGCCGGCCACGCCGGTGATGACGCCTTCTTCGAAGACCGTGATGTCATTCTTGCGGATCATGTCCATCGCCTTGTCCGTCGAACCGATCCCGTAGACCTCGACCTGCCGCTCGGCCTCGTCCTCGCGGGCATCGACGATCAGTCCTTCCGGACACACGAGGAGGTTGCAGCGAGCGTCTTGAGCCCAGTCGAGGACGGTCGCCGCGATTGCTTTGATCAAGTTCGGAGGCGGTTGGAATTCGGAGATGAAGACGACGATCTGGTCGTGATCGTCCACTTTCGGACCGGCGTAGATCCGCACCGGGTTCATCGGTTGGCCGTCCCGGACCAGTGCGACGGTCGGGAAGTAGACGGAATCCATGATCCCGATCTGCGTGAGGCTCAGCGCGTTGATCAGGTAGTTCGCGACGATGGAGCTGACCAGACCCACACTCGGGAATCCATCGATGACGGTGGCCCCGCGGAGGTCCATCCGCTTGAGCTCGTAAATCTGGATTCCTTCCATGCGGCGCGGTCCATCTCGGACAGGTTACTTAAACATACCCGGCACGAGTGCGTGCCCTGAGAACACATCACTCCATCGGGAGAATTTCGTGCGTGTTGACAAACTCCACGCCGGCACGGCGCAGCATGATTCCGACGGTGCAATACTTCTCGGACGACAGGTCGATCGCTCGCTTGACCGCGGCTTCTGGGATGTGATCCCCGCGCACTCGGTAGTGGAAGTGAATCTTCGTGAACACCCGGGGGACGTCCTTGGCCCGTTCGGCTTCCGCTTCGATGTCCAGCGCGCGGAACGGGACGCGCTCCTTTCGCAGGATTGACACGACGTCGGAGGCGGTGCATGCCATCGTCGCCAAGAGGGTGGCTTGCACGGGGCTCGGACCACCTCGGGATTCCGCCTCGCCGCCATCAAAGAGGATCTCGTGCCCGTCATCCGTCTTCGCCCGAAAGCGCATTCCCTCGACGTGGACCAGGTGGGCCTTCATGGCTTCGCCGGCGAAGCCAGGTCGCCGCGAATAGATGAACTTCTCCCGGAACCCGCAAACTTGTTATTCGACCCGCCCATCGGATGCCCGTGCGACCCCACGTGATCATCAATGCTGCAATGAGCGTCGATGGGAAGATCGCACTCTCCGACGGGAAGGCGGTGCGCTTGAGCAACGAGGAGGACCTACGTCGGGTTCATCGCCTCCGAGCCGAAGCCGATGCGATTCTGGTCGGTGTCGGAACGGTCCTGATGGACGACCCGGGAGTACGCGAAACGTCGGAATCCGTTGCGGGTCGTCCTCGATTCCAAAGGAAAGACGCCGGAACGTGCCCACGTCCTCGACGGCACCGCTCCGACCTTGATCGTGACGTCCGAAGACTCGAATCGAACCTTCCCTCGGGCGGAAGTGTTGCGGTGCGGAAAGGATCAGGTGGACCTCGTGCTCCTCTTGGAGCAGCTCTCCTCGCGGGGGATCAAGATGGTCCTTGTAGAGGGCGGGAGCACGGTGATCTGGTCTTTTCTCCGGGATGGCCTCGCGGACGAGCTGAGGGTATTCATCAGCAGTCGGGTGCTCGGCGGTCAGTCGGCTCCGACCGTCGCGGGCGGACTGGGGGTCTCATTCGTGGAGGACTCGATCCCCCTTCGGCTCGAGCGAAGTGAGCGCCTCGGGGATGGAATCCTCCTGGAGTACACGGTGGTCCGGTGAAACTGCTGTGCGATCACATGCTCGGGAGTCTCGCCCGTTGGCTCCGGTTCATGGGTTACGACACCGCCTATCCGGAGCCGGGTCCGGATCGGGCCCTGATCGAGCGGGTTCGATTGGAAGACCGGATCCTCTTGACACGGGACAAGGAGCTGGCGGGCCGCGTCTCCGGCGCGGTCCAGGTTCGGTCCGATGATCTCGAGGAACAGATCCGCGAGGTCGCGAAGGTCCTCCCCCTCCGACTCGTCGATCCGCTGTCTCGCTGCTCCCTCTGTAACGAACTGCTCGTGCCCGCATCCCTCGAGGAGGTGAAGGAGGTCGTTCCCGACGGGGTGCGTTCGCGACATCAGGCATTCTGGCGTTGTCCCTCCTGTCGCCGCGTGTATTGGCAAGGCAGTCATTGGGACAAGATGACGGAGCGACTGAACGGCCTGCGGCTGCCGTCCGCGTAGCCAAGGTCGGAATCATTTCCCGCGCCGGGCCACGAGATAG
>VBLV01000144.1 GCA_005879045.1 Methanobacteriota archaeon
AAGCATGAGAGCCCAAAAGATCAACCGATGCGTCGCAAGCAAGTTGGATCGGACTTCGCAAGGATACACGAATGGTATCAGGATTTCCATCTCGATGTTCAAGAAAGAATTAAGTGGGAGCCGGTTGTGGGACGCCCAGCATGCTCCTCGTGAAGCTCGGCGGCAGCGTGGTAACGGAAAAGGCCCATCTCCGGACGCCCCGGCCGGCCGCGATTCATCGGCTCGCGCGGGAGCTCGCGTCCGTCCGACAGCCTCTCTTGGTCGT
>VBLV01000145.1 GCA_005879045.1 Methanobacteriota archaeon
CGCGGCCGACGTGGACGGCCTCTTCACCGCGGATCCGAAACGCCGCCGGACCGCGCGCCTCCTCGACGTCGTGGGGCCGAAGGACCTCTCCTCGATCGAGTTCTCGTCTCCCTCCCGCACGGACGTCACGGGGAGCATCGAAGGCAAGGTCCGTCGCATGTTCGAAATCGCGGACCACGTGGGCGAATGTCTCATCGTCAACGGTAACGTAAAGAACCGCGTTCGGGATGCCCTTCGGGGCCGGCGGGTCGTCGGCACCCGGGTCGTCCGAGGTCCCTGAAATGGCCGAGCCCTCCAAGACGGAGCAGCGCAAAGCGGAACACGTCAACATCATCCTCCAAGAGAACGTCTCGGCAGAGTACAATTACTGGAACGATGTGCGGCTCGTTCACACCGCCCTCCCGGAAATCGACCTCGACGACGTCGACGTGAGCGTGAAGTTCTTCGGCAAGCGCCTCGAAGCGCCTTTGATCATCTCCTCGATGACCGGTGGCTTCGGCATGGGGAAGGAGATCAACGGCAACCTCGCCAAAGCCGCCGCGGAGGTCGGCGTCGCGATGGGCGTCGGCTCGCAGCGCGCGGCGCTCGAGAAGCCCGAGCTCGAGCCCACCTACGCCGTCGTCAAGGACTACGGCGTCCCGCTCGTCTTCGCGAACCTCGGGGCGCCGCAGCTCGTCCCGCAAGAAGGCAAGCGCGCGTACGGCGTCGCCGACGCGCGGAAGGCGATCACCATGATCGAGGCGGACGCGATCATCATCCACTTGAACTTCCTTCAGGAGGTCGTCCAGCCGGAGGGCGATCGCCGTGCGAAAGGCTGCCTCCCCGCGATTAAGGCGTTGGCCACCAAGTTTCCGTTGATGGCGAAGGAGACCGGTGCCGGCATCTCCCGGGAAACGGCGCAGAAGTTGAAAGCCGCGGGCGCCCGGGCGATCGATGTCGGCGGCCTCGGCGGGACCTCGTTCTCGGCGGTCGAGCATTACCGCGCGCGGAAAGAGGCCGCGAGCCTGAAAGAGCGCCTCGGCGCCACGTTCTGGAATTGGGGGATCCCGACGCCGGCATCCATCCTTCTGGCGGACGTCGGCTTGCCACTCGTCGCCACGGGCGGCGTGCGGAGCGGTCTCGACGTCGCGAAAGGGATCGCCCTCGGGGCCACAATGGCGGGGATGGCGAAGCCGATGCTCGAGGCCGCACGGGTGTCCGCGGACGCCGCGGTCCAAGAGCTGCGCGCGGTCGTCGAGGAGTTGAAGGCGGCGATGTTCCTCACCGGTTCCACCTCGATCAAGGCGTTGCAGGAACGTCCCGTCATCGTGAGTCCTCCGACCGCGAGCTGGCTCGAGGCCGGAGAGGCGTGAGCGATGTCGGCCCTAGCGTCCTCGTCACCGGAGGACCGACTCGAATCCCTGCTGAAACCGTACCGCGACCGATCGAACGCGCACATCGAAGCGATCTGGGAGGAGTTCGCGGCGGAACATCCGGCCGGTGCGTTTCCGTCCAGCCGGACGATGCGGGACAACTCGAGACTCTTCACCGCCGGGAAGCGATACCGGTACGCCCTCGCCCTCGCCGGATATCAACTGCTGACCGGAGAGCCACCGTCTCCCGGCCTCGAACGGGCGGCGACGTGGCTCGAATGGTACCATCTGTACACGCTGTTCCTCGACGACATCATGGACGAGGACGTCCGGCGGCGGACGCTGGCGAGCGCATGGGCCACGGACGCGAAGTTGTTTCGCGGCCCCGGGGCCGACCGACCCGCGGTCGTCTTTCGGACCCAGCGCCATCGTTACGGCGTGTCGCAGGCCATCCTCGACGCCCTGCGGATCCGGTCGCTTGCGGAGCGGGCGATTGAAGGGGCCACGGATCTCGACGCATCCGTCCGGCTCGAGCTCCTCTGCGAACTGACTCAGGTAGATCTCGTCCTCAGCGATGGCCAAGGCCTCGACATCGATTTCGAGCGCGCGGACCGAATCCCCGAGGCCGACTACGTCCGGATGAGCGGGGCCAAAACGGCGCGCCTCTACCTCGGTGCGGCGGCGACCGCCGCGATTGCGGCGCGCGCCTCGTCCGAGGAACGTGCGGCGCTCGAAACGTTCGCGCGGAATTTCGCGATTGCGTTCCAAGATCGCGACGACCTCCTCGGTGCCGGCGTCGTCGAGTCCCGGATCGGCGGCTCCGCGGAAGGGGACATCCGCCAAGGGAAACGAACCCGGCTGTTCGTGCTCGCGCTGAAGCGACTCGCGCCCAAAGACCGAACGGCCTTCCTCCGCGCGTACGGACGCGGTCCCCGCACGACCAAGGACGACATCCGAAGCGTGCGGAATCTGTTCCGGGAGAACGTCCTTCCAACGATGGAGGGGCGCATCGCCGATCATCTCGCAGAAGCGCGGCGAGCCCTCGATCGGCTACCGCGGAAGGACCCGGAGGCCCGCAAGCTGCTAGAAGAACTCCTCGACGCGCAACGGACGCGCGTGCGCTAGTCCTCGAGCCCGTGGGCCGTGATCCGGAAGTTGGCCCGCGCGCCTTCCTCCCGGTGGCGGTGCTTGACGAGCACCGCGGCACGAGTACTCACCCCGGTCCGCTCGAAGCGCACGATCGTCTTCGCGTTGTGACTGAGCATGTGGCCGCCGAGCGGCATGTACGCACCCGTCTCGATGTCCGTGTACACCTGGGACGTGACGACGACGGGGATGCCGCGGACTCGAGACGCGCGCAACAGCTTCGCAATCTGCCGCGTGAGGCCGTACCGTTCGTCCCGGCGGGTCTCGTCCCGCATCGTGAGCCGGTAGTGCATCGTGATGCTGTCGATCACGATCAGTCCCACCTTGGGATTGCCGTCCGCCAGCTTGACGGCCTCCTCGATCCGCTTCTCTTGTTCCTCGAAACTGTACGGTTCCGAGAACAGGATGTTCTTCGCCACGACGTCGAAGTCGTCTCCACAAATCTGCTGGAGGCGGTCGAGGGACACACCCTCCGTGTCGATGTAGATCACCTTGCGACCCGCGCGGACGACGTTCCGGGCGAGCTGCAAGCAGAAGTTCGTCTTGCCGCTCCCCGCCTCCCCGTGCAGGAGCGTGATGCAACCTTCCTCGACTCCCCCGCCCAGGAGGTCGTCCAGGGCCCGACAGCCCAGGGCTACCTTCATTGCTTGGACAAAGTCGCCGCGCCCTTTAAGGCTTCGAAGTCTCCGCCGGAAGGAGCGACAAGTAGGCCCCGTCGTGGGTCCACACGACGACCGCGTGTGCGGTCCGTCCCTTCGGCGGGGGGCGCACGGGCCGCGCCTCCTCGGACTCCGGATGGACCGCGACGATCTGGCCGGACTCCAGGTGTTCAATCTTCGCCACGAAGCGCTCCGCGTCGACGCGCTTCGCGCTCCGCACGTCTTTCGGCTTGAAGCGCCGCGACTCGCCGCTCGCCAGGTCCCTCAGGATGACGAACGGCCGGACCGACGTCACCTCGGCGAGGGAGTCCTTGTATCGCACCACGTCGCCGATATGGAACGGGCCCAGGCGGACGAGGGACGTCACGCGATACACCTCGCGGCCCTGCTTCTGGCCGAACAGCTTCGGCGACGAGGACACGCTCCCGCCGAACGACTCCGAGAGCTCGCGGGCGAGCGCCTTGCCGAGAGCGTTCGTGCTCAGGTAGAAATCGAGGCCGCCGTGGACCTCCTCGATCCGCGAGACGAAGGCCCCCGGATCTCCGGCCCGGTCCACGCGGGCGATCACGAACGTTCGCACGCCGCGCATTTCCCCCGGCGTGAGTTCGCGGCCGTCGCCACGCACCTGCAAGGTGCCTTCGAAGTACCGGCCCCGCTGCTTCTGGCACGAATCGCAGAGAGAGGGCTTGATCCGCACGCGGACTCGGAAGTCTTGGACGGACTGCAGGTCCTCGAACCGTCCGAGCGCCTTGACCGTCAGCGAGAGGTTGTTCGCGTCCTCCTCGCGGGCGACGTGCGTGAACGTGATGCGTTCCCACGGGGCCATCTTCGGGATCGTCTCGCGAAGGAGTCCCGTGAGCGCGAGTTCGCGGTCGACCTTGGACCAGCCCGATTTCAGGCGGAAGGAGCCGCAGGACGTGCAGCGTTCGATGTCGAGGACCTCCGGAGGCGCGACGACCGGATGCTTCTTCAGGAAATCCCGGGCGCAGAGGCCTTGATACGTCGGCCCTTCGGCCCCGCACTCGACGCAAAACATCTTCGCCGTTTCGTACGGCACGGCGCTACTTAAGAACTGGCGTGGCCGACTCGAGCCCGATACCGGAGGAGAAGGCCATAAGTATCCGTCGGCGCGTCGCTCCCGTCGATGACGAAGGCGAAGCCCCGTTCGTGGTGGCGCATGCGGCAAATCCGCCACCGCGACGCCGTCGCGCTCGCCGTATTGTCCGCCGCGTTCCTTCTCGCAGGGGAACTCGTGAATCAAGACATCCCGAGCGTCTACGAGAAGTACATCGTGCAGTCGGGTGCCTTGAACAATCTGGGTTTTCTCTTCCTTATCGTGGCCCTAATCATCCTGGGCTTCACGACCTATTTCGGCGGCGTCTTCGTCCTCCTCGGTGGCCTTCACTTCTCGTGGGGCCGCGTAGGCCGAGGTCGTTTCTTGGTCGGCCTGGGAATCGGGGTCAGCCTGATCGGCCTCGTCAGCCGACTCGCCCAAGCCCTTTTGGTTACCGGCACCCCTCTGACCGCCATCATCCCATACACGACCTCGCTGACCGGGCTGGGAATCCTCTTCGGCATTGTGAGCCACACGCTGATGGGCCAATACGCCCTCTTGCTGAAGAAACACGCCAAGCGGGTTTGGAGGCGCTGGCGAAAGGCGCAGCCAGAGGCCGACGAGCCCTCGCGAACGCCCGCCGCTAGATCATCAAGACGAACTGCGCGTGGGGCACGCCGTTGATCCAGAGGATCCCGTCGTCCCCGACGAAACCCGCCTCCTTCGCCGCGTCGATCGTCTCCTTTCCGACGAAGTTCCCGATCGTCGCGAATCGGAGTTCGGAGACGAATCGTTCCTCTGTGACGACGTCGCCTTCGTAGAACTTGCCGACCTCGATCTTGAACTTGCCTTCGCGGAAGGTCTTGCCAATCAGGTCCGCATCTGCGGCGGCGACGAGGGTCTCTTTCCCCTGGTGATATACCTTCATCCGGATGGGCATCGGTCGAATCTCGGCTACAACCGCTCGACGAGCTTATACTTGTTTTTCGCGGGGCTGTAGATCTCGCCTTCTTGGGCCCAACGCTTCAACCATGCGTCAACTTTCGCTGGAGGGATGCCGCGCTCCTGCGCGATCCGCACGATGTCCTCGTAGTCCGCGACGCCTTCGGGGCCCGCGAGGTCGTTGATGATGTCGCGGATCGAGATGATCTGCTCGCGTTGCGACTGGCTGATCCCGGTCTGGATGATGTCGATGTCGAAGCGACCTTCCTCGCCGGCGACTTTGCCCATCCAGTACTCGACGATCCGCACCGCGCGCTCCGCGTCTTCCGCGCCGACCGCCTCGCTCAACCGGAGCCGAGCGCCGGCCTCGGAGAGTCGGATGATCGCCTCCAGCTGGCGCGGGGTGATGGGGACGCTCGAACCCGCGGCCTCCCCGGTCTTCCGGATCTCCAGGTACTTCTTTTCGATGATCTGCATCGCCTCGTCCGTCATCACCGGGTAGATGCGCTTCGCATAGGCGACGTACTTCCGGAAGAAGTCCGGGTCGAAATGGGGCGTGAAGGGTTCCTCGAGGACCGTCGACTCTTCCACGGCGAAGCCCGCCTCGCGTCGCCGCCGGATCTCTCCGACCTTGTGTCCTTTGAGGATGTGTTCCGCAAGCTCGCGATCGCGGTCCGTCTGCGGGCGGTCGATGATCGAGAAGATGATGTCGAACCGGCTCAGCAGCGCGGGCGGCAAGTCGATTTGCTCGGAGATGTACTTGTGCTCGTCGAACCGGCCGAACTTCGGGTTCGCGGCGGCGAGGATCGCGCACCGGGATTGGAGGACGGCCGTGATGCCAGCCTTCGCGACGCTAATCCGCTGCTGCTCCATCGCTTCGTGGATCGCCGAGCGGTCTTGTGGATTCATTTTCTCGATTTCGTCGATGGCGGCAAGCCCGAGATCCGCGAGGACCAAGGCTCCCGCTTCGAGGGTCCATCGTCCCTCGCCGAATTCGTCCCGGACCGCGGCCGCGGTCAGCCCCGCCGCCGAGGCAGCCTTCCCCGTGGCGTAGATTCCGCGGGGAGAGAGCCGGATCATGTAGGACAAGAGCTCGCTCTTGCCCGTCCCCGGATCTCCGACCAGGATGAGATGGATGTCCCCGCGAATCCGCCGCCCGTCGGGCATGAGCTTCGCGACCCCACCGAACAGCTGCAGGGCGAGGGCTTCCTTCTCCACGTGCATCCCGTAGATCGAGGGCGCGATCGATGCCGTGATCAAGCGGAAGATATCGGGGCTCGATCCGATCTCCCGGATCCGATGGGCGTCCTCCTCGGTCACCTCGATCTCCTCGAACTCGACGCGTTCCATCTCGACCGAGTTGACATCCACGAAGATGTCGAAGAGGGTCGAGCGCTGCCCCGGCCGTCCGCGCTGGACGCTCCGGAGCACACCGTTCAAGATCACGCGCTGCCCGGGTGTGATGCGGCCGGTCAAGTCGTCTTCCACGTAGGCGGTCAGCCGCTGCGGCTCCTCGCCGCCCCGCAGGCCTTCCGGCGATTCCTGGACCTCGATCTTCTGCGTGTCCAAGTACAGAGACGTCTCCGTCAAGAGTTTGAACTTCGTCGCGCTCGCAGAGCGCTTGCAACCCCCCTGTTCCTCATAACACTCAAGGGGCTCTCGGAACGTTTGGCCGTCCTGCTCTTCCTTGATGATGGTCCCGCAGCGCAGGCATTGGAACAGAGCCCCCACGACCTTGGGACGCACCTCCGTGCTCTTGCGAACCAGGCCTTCGACCGAGATGTATTGGCCGAGATGCTTGGCCCGCAGATCCCGAATCTGCACTCGGCGGTCCCGGGGGAGGCCGTTGATCCGGAGGTGGATCTGAGGCGCCTCCTCTCCGGGCGGCACGAGGCGACGGATCGCTTCCTCGCCCGCCATCAGGACGTTCAGCGGGTGCCGCAGGAGATAGATCGCCATGTCCGTGTCGAAGCGATTCAGGTCGAGGAACGAGGCTTCGAGGCTCCGGGACTCGGGATAGCGGTCGGCCACCGCGATGATTTTCGAGAGGTACCCCATCTCCTCGAAGAACTCCTCCCACTTCGCGATGAGCTCATCCTGCGGAAACTCGACGAGCACTTCCTTCCCCCGGCTCGGAAGCGGCGCAGCATCGGGAATGGTCATATCTCTTTGAGTCCTCCTTCCACTGCTCCGTTTCCTGAGCGTGAGTATAGGTCAGACCATTTCCACTGGAACCAGCGCGTGCCGTCGGGAGTCATCCGCATTGCGAATACCCGCACTCGGTACATCGAGTGCAACCGTTGACGTGTTGGAGGATCGCGCGGCATTCCGGGCATCCGTACGGAGGTCCGCGCGGTGAGGCGACTGAATCCTTTGGATCGGCCCGGACGGCTTCCATGGATCTTCACCTGGTGTTCTCATAGACGGATTGCTTTCTAAAGGAGCACGGGGAGAGGTGGCCGAAAGTGCCCCGTTTCCCGGAGATGCGCGAAGGTTATTGCCGGAGCGCCGCCATCGTCACGCGATGGAACTGCCGGACGAACTTCAGTCGCTGCAGCGGTTCCATGGACACCTCGGTGTCTATGTGACGTTGGGCCTCCGGATGGGCGCGATCGGGAAGCGGCGATTCGGACACTACAAAGGTTTGCGCGCGGTGGTGGCAAGCCATCCCGAGCCGCCGATGCGCTGCGTCCTCGACGGCATCCAGTTCTCGAGCGGCTGCACGATGGGCAAAGGGAACATTTCCCTGGAAGCGGCGTCCGAGCCCGCGGTCTTGTTCGAGAAAGAGGGCCGTGGCCTCCGCATCTCTCTCAAGTCCGGATGGCGACAAAAGATCGATCGCGAGATGTCGAAGGAGAGAGAACTCGAGCAGTCCCTCTTCTACTACGAGATTCCGGAGGACGAGGTCTTCGACATTCGCGAAGGGGACGTCACCAGCCCGGGACCGTCCAAATGACGCCGACCGGGATTCGGATCCAATAGCCCGCTCCGGTCGCGATCGCCTCGGTGTCGGAGAGATTGCGCACATGATACGGCCCGGCCGGGTCGAAGCCCATCACGACGTCGGCACCGGTTGAGGCCTTCAGACTCCGGACGGTCGTGCCGGATGCGAAGCCGGATAGCGAGACCAAGTTCCAGCCTCCACACAGATGGATTTGGGAGATCCCGGGCAAGAGGCCCAATACCGTCATCGTATCCGCGGCCGTTCCGTTTAACCAGAAGCCTCGACCCTTGGGGATCGCGAACGTGGAGGGGTCCGATGGAAGGGCAGACGACCATCCGAAGCCCGCCGCACAGGCGTCGTACGTCCACGCGTCCGCCCACGCCCGACCGGCGGCGAGGTCGCCGAACGTCGGATCCGTCAGATCGATCGACATCCCGAGCAAGTTGAGTCCCGCCGCGAAGGCGAGATGCACCTTCACCGCGAGGGAGGTCGAATTGGCCATGTTGTTCGCCGCGTCGATCGTCTCAACGCGGTAGAAATAGTCGGAAGCGTCGGCGGCCCGGCCCGGGTCCACGAACTCGTATGCCGCGCTTCCATTCCCGAGGATCGCGCCGCTCACGTCGACATAGGGACCGCGGGGCGAGGTTGCGCGGAAGACGCGGTATTCCGTCGTGCCCCCGTAGCGGCCTTCGTCCCATGTCTTCCGCCACCCGATGTCGAGATCCTGATTTGAGTTCGCGAGGCGCACGTTCATCGGGGACGCGCTCACCGGCGCCACGGTGTCGGGCCCTGCGTAGATCACGACGAAACAAACCGGTGCGTAGGGTCCCCAGTTGCTCGCGACATCTTCTGCGTGGACCCAGGCGCACATCACACCGGGCGGAGCGGCCAGCGCCCCTTGCCACTCGATGTTCTCCACGGATCCGTCGAAGCTTCCGTCGCTCGCCGACATCGGGACACCGGTCCCGGCATCAACTGCCGTCGGTGGCGTCATCTGAAGGAAGAGCTCGGCCGCGGCGATGGCGGACCCCCCACGACTCCGATCGTCCGCGGTCGCGTTGAACGTGGAGAGGAGGGCGGCGCCCGGAGGCCGCGGTACCATGCGGACACTTCCGGCCCACAAGATGGGCCCTTCCATATCGCCTCCCGGTCGGGCGATTGCGAAACTCGCGTCCGTGATGTCGGAGCTGGAGAGGGACGGCGTTCCGTTATCTTGCGACAGTATTCTCAGGAGGTACCGATTCCCATTCGGCGCGGTCCCGATGTCCCATGTGTAGTTCCGCGCAGACCCGGGCAAGGTCGCAATCGGAGTCCACGTCAACCCGCCGTCCGCGCTCGAATCCAACGTGAAGTTCGACAGCACGACGCCGGTCCCGTACGCGGTCGCGGTCCATATGACCGGGATCGATGGACCGCTGAAGACGCCACCGTTTGGCGAGGTGATGTTTACATCCGGGTGGTCGCGATCCAAACCGGTCGGCGAAACGCTCACCAGCCATCGGAGGGCCGCGTCGACGATTGCCGCCCGCGTGGGGCTCGCCGGATTCAGGTTGGTCGCCGTCGAATCGAGTCCCGTGATTTCGAACGCGAAGTACGCGAGGCGCGATGGCCTCCCGCCCCAGGTGCCTTGGCCCGACGTGCCGTTTGACGACGAGGAGACCCAGCGGAGGCCGACCGGCTGGTTTTGGGCGCACAGCGGCCCTCCGGACGGACTTTGGACCAGGCTGTCCCTCCAATCCGGCGAGGTCGTCCCCCCCGCGGCCCTCGGAGAGAGCTGGTCGTCCGCCCCGCCGTCCCGGTGCGGCGTGTAGAGGACGCCTCCCACATACGACCCGCTGATCGGATCCGAGGAAACGCCCTTCATCTGGCCGGCCTTCAGAGGGTCGCACACAAACGTCGCCTTCAGCACCGACCGAACCCAGGCTTCCGTTTCCGCGGTCGCGAAGGCGGACGCGGTGCTGCCGAGGGCCCACGCGGAATCGTGCGAGGAGACGATCAGCCGACCGCCTCCGTCCAGATAACTCTGCACCAGCGCTCGCGCGGACACGTTGAACGGCGGGTACTGCTCTAATCCGACCTGCCAGATCACGGCGCGACGGGCCTGCAGGACTGGGAGGGGAGGGAGACCGAGTTCCGCGACGCGCCAAAGGGACCACGTCCATCCGTTGCCGCGGAGGGCCGCCGCATAGGACGCCTCGCGCTCCGGAGGGAACGAGCTCCCGCCGACGACGAGCAGGACGTCGCCGGTCGCCGATGTCTCGAATTGGTAGTCGGCTCCGCCGTTTGTATCCGTTGTCGCGTTCGCCAGCCGCCCGCGGGAGGTGACCTCGAGATAGTACCGCGTCTCAGGCTGGAGATTCGTCAGGGTGATCGTGTGTCCGGTCCGGAGATCAGACGTGTTCGCGCCGAAGGTCAGGGCGCCCGCATTGATGCCGTATCGTACTTCCGTCGTCGCAGGCTCGACGGTCGTCCACTGAACCGTCGCCGTGGTCGAGCCGATCGCCGTCACGCTCACGTCGTGAATCGTCGGGCCGCTCGCGAGGATCTTCGCCTTTGCCATCGCCGTGTGCGGGGGCGAAGGGTCCTGATAGGTTGCGGTCACCACGTCGCCTTCACGCACCTGGAGCACTCCGTCCAGCGTCGGGGTGCCGAAGGCGGTGGCGATGGAGCCGTGCCAGGTTTCGTCCGGGCCACCTCGAGTCAACGTGACATCCTCGCCCGCCGGCTCGATTCCCGAGGCGACGTGTGCGATGACGGAGGTTGCGTCGGTGTCCTCCGCCGAAATCCTGATCGTGTCCGCCTCCGAGTACGCGACCCGATCCAGGGACAACCGGCCGTACCCGAGGTCGAGGTTGCCCGTCGCGACGAGCGCGAACGGCTGTGGGCCCACCGGGATGTTCGATCCGATCACGCGGACCGACCAGTCCCCCGCCGCCGCATTCCTCAGGATCACGGCTTCTTCGACGTTGGTCGTGTCGAAGATCCCACCGGGGAGGGACTGTCCCTGCGCGAATGGGGCGAAGTGGTTCCCGCGGTACACGGTGCCGTCCGGCGCGGTCACCTCGAGGTCCAGGTCGTTCACGAGCGCTTTCGTCGCGCCGATTGTCCCGGGGTAATCGTTCCACGTCAGGACGAACTTCGCGGGGCCCGGCGTGCCCACGTGGAACGTGGACGCGGCGTCGTCTCCGGTGAGCAGCCCCGCGGTGCCATCGACCACCTGCGTTCGGAACGCGTCTCCGGCCGCCGCAATCGGAAGCACTTTCGACAGGAGGACTCGTCCGAATCCTTGCTCGTTGTTCGGCCAGGTGTCCGTCGAGGACCGGGCCACGGTGCCGCTGCCCGTGACTTGCTGACCGGACGCGATGAGGATCGCGCGGAGGAGCGCGGCGCTCGGGTTCATGGCGTTGTTCGCGACCGGAGACCCCGACGGATACCAACCGTCCACGAAGTACTGGCGGATAATCGCGGCCGCCGCGGCCGCGGCGGGCGTCGAGTAACTCGTCCCGGCCCAGTGCGCGTCCGGGAGGCCGGTCCCGCTCGACGGGTTCCCATCCGACATCGCGGAGTCGCCGTCGAAAATCGTGACGATCGTCGGTTTGATCCGGCCGTCCGTCGTCGGCCCTCGGCTCGACTGCGGCGCCAGGTCGTTCTGATTCAACCCTCCGCCCGTGTCCGGGTTGTACGCTCCGCCTACGGCGACCACGTCCTTCGCGGTCGCCGGCGTCCCAACGGTCCCCGCGTTGCTCCCTGCGTTCCCGGCGGCGAAGACGATTGTCATGTCTGGATGGGCCCAGACGAATGCGTCGACCATCCGCGCTTGGACGTCGTACACGTTCGTGTCCGCACCCCAGCTGTCGCTGTGGATTCGGACCGGTGCCGCCGGATCGTTGTACACGAGCCCGGCGGGGCCGAACAGATCGTTGTAATTCTCGGGGATGTAGATGAGTCCCTCGTTCGGGCAGATCGCGAGGCCTTGGAAGCCGCCGACGTCCTCGAGATAGATTTTCGCGCCCAACGCGTTCCCATCGTTGAGCGAAGTGCCTCCCGTCGGGTTGTCGTAGCCGGCGAGCGTTGATGCGACCCCAGTCCCATGGCCGTCCGCGCAGTCCTTGATCGAGAACGGATCCCAGGGGCCGCCGCCTCCCGGCCAGGTCAGCGCCCCCGTGAGGACACCCATGTTTACGTAGCGCACGACCTTCCGCCGGCTCGGGTCTGTCGTGTTGTAGATGTCTCCGATCGCGATCGTCGCGACGCTTTGCCGGAACGGGGCGCCGTCGTAATCCAAACCGGTGTCGGCCATCCCGATCACCTGCCCGGACCCATTGAGGCCGTAGGTCCAATAACGATCGTACGCCGAGAGGTTCGTCTGGATTACCCAGTCCGTCTCTGCATTCCAAGGATGGACCGGTTGGACCGGATCAATGAACTCGACGGCGGGCTGATTGGCGAGCGCGGAGACCAGCGACGCGGGGATCCGAGCGAGGACCCACCGGAAATCTCCGGTTCCGAACACGCCTCGGAGGACCGGCCCGGTTCCGCGTCCGGTGTCCGCGGGGATTCCCGCATGGCCGAGCCACGCCTCGATCGTCTCAGGACTCTCGCCGGGGAGGACGACAATCCGGACATTCACGACTCCGTTGGTCGGCATGCCCGGTCGGATTTTCCATGCGGATTCGTAGGGCCCGACCCAGTCTACGTAGGCGACGGACAATGCACTTTGCAGGTCCGATAGGCGACCGCGTACCACGAACCCATCTTGCGGGACGTATCGAAGGAGGGCGAGCCCGCGAGACGCCAGCTGCTCCCGCCACTCGGATTTGATCGGCGCAACGAAGTGGATCACGCCGACAGTCATCCCGATCGAATCCAGGGTCCATGGGACCGAATCGTACCGAAGCGCCGAAACGTCCACGGCCCCGGCCGCGAATTGAAGTTCCGATGCCCGCGCGAACGGCTCCGCGTATCGTCCGTGCGACCGGAGGATCGACAGAGTTCCGTCGAAGCCGCGTGCGACGGCGAACGATCCGTACGATTCGAGGAGCTGGGCACCCGCCGAGTTGATTTCCGACTCGGTCGCGTCGGTGCGGAACGTCAAGGGGCTGCCGATTAGCGGGACATTACTGATCGCTTCAGGCTGCGGACCGGACGATGGCAATTGGATGAGGAGGAACATCGCGACCGCAAGCGTCACGAAAACACGAACGACGAGAAGGGCCGTGTGGGCCTTGCCTCCTTCGGACGCGCAGGCGGCGGGCCTGTGCCTCGGAATCGCGGGATGCGACGGCGCGCACATTAGGCTTTTGGCCCGAATCCGAAATCATGCCCGGCTCAGATGGGCCCTACTCCGCGATGATCCGCGTCGCCTGCAAGATCCCACTCTGGAAAATGAGCGTGTAGTAGTTCGGCGAATGGTTCGTGCCGCGCAGTTTCACGCACCGGATCCGTCGTTGGATGTTCGCGTCGTCGACGCGTTCCATCTTCGTGTGGATGATCCCGTCGCTGAGATATTCCTCGCCGTTCTTGCCGAAGTCCTCGCTGCCCGGTTTCATCTCGCTGATCAGGATCGTGGTCGCCTTCAGATCGCGGATCCACTCGAACCGCTGAAAGAGGTCTTCCCGGGGGTTTTCGAACCGCGAGATGACTTCGAGGACCGGAGCGAATCGACGACGAGGATATCGTAGTTGAGGGACCGCTTCAGGTTCAGCGCGTACATCTTGAAGATCTCGAGCCAGGTGCGGTCGGCCATGCCGTCCAGGTTGCGACGGATCATGCCGAGGTCCACGATGCTCACCTTGCTCTCGACATCCCGCGGGCTCAGGCTCATCTGGTCCAGGTGGCGCGTGAGTTCTCGCGACCTTGCTCCAAGGAGACATAGGTGCCCGGCCTCCCGTCCCGAAGCGCGTTTTGATAGATCATGTTGAACGCGATTGTGGACTTCATCGTCCCCGGCTCCCCCGCGAGGAGGACGACGTGGCCCTCCGGGATTCCGCCCCCGAGCTTGTCATCAAAACCGTGGAGAACGTGCGGATACGGTCTCCCTGGCCCATAGCAAGGCATTCCATTGGAAGGAGCGCGTATGACCGTCCGAGGCCGTTATCACCGGGAACTAGTCGTCGGCGTATGGAGGAAAACAAAAAAGAAAGGGGGAGTAAGCGCGAACTGGAAGACGACAGGGCGCCTACCATAAGATGATTTTTGCACTCGGTTTGTGAGCAAAGTTTCGGCTGGAAACGTTTATTTGTTATCCGGTTTGTTACCAGGTCCGGGTCGGGAGCCGTTGTTTGTCCCTGAGCGTAACCTCAAGGACCTCGTGGTCTCGTACCTTCGCGAACAGGAACGCTCGATCAGCGCGTTGACGAAGCAGCTCCGTCAGGACGGCTATCCGTTCCACCGACTCTTCGTGACGGGGTACCTGAAAGCCCTCGCCGACGCCGGCATCCTCCGGGAAAAAGACATCCCGCCGGCGAAGGTGTACGGCACGTCCGCACACCGGGAGCCGAACCTCTACGAGCTCGTGGGCTCCCGGTGCCGCGAGGCCACGCGAGAGGAGACGGACCAAGTGCGGCTCGCCGTGGCGGTCCTGCAGAAACTGTTTCGTCGTCCGATTTTCCTTCGAGAACTCCGGGAATGCGGCTTCGGCGGGGCAATCGACGCGCCGCAGCCCCCTCGAGAAGAGAGAGAGGAAGCCCGTCGGGGACTCGTGAAGCTCGGCCTCCCGGTCCCGACGAACGAACCGGCATACGCCATGCCGGAGCGTCGGAACGAGGTTCGCGACGAGATCCTGTACGACCTGGTCGTCAAGCGGTTCGGGATGGGCGCCCTGGTCCTCGAGACGAAGCAGATGAAACTGACCGAGCGTTGAGGGAAGCTAGGCCATCGAGGTGGATGCTCAGCTCCGACGCCGGGTGACCCGGATGCGTCCTCGGTCCCGCACCCCCGCGAGCGTTGGTAGTCCGCGGTGAGGCTGCTCACTTCCGTGCCTGACCCGTTCC
>VBLV01000096.1 GCA_005879045.1 Methanobacteriota archaeon
TCCCTCCAGCCGCTCGCACGATTCCCCCTCCTCGCTGCCATGGTGCATATCACCTACTCGCCAGATAAGGGTTCTCTCGCGATTCGACACCGCTTATACGCACTATCGACGCGTGCCGTGAATCTCGTCGCCGAGCGACGAGTGTATTCGGAGAATCGTCCGGAGCTAACAGAGCCTTCGGACGGTTGCGGCAGCGGGCGAAATGCCATCGTTCGCGGGCCTTCCGTCTGCCGGCGCACGGCAGGCGGATCACCGCCATTTCGCGGCCTCGCCGTAGCCGCCCGGGACCCTCGTATGAAGGTGCCCGCCTCAGATAGGACGGGCTCCCATGAACCAGAGGAGGACCGCGGTGCCGAGGCCCGCGGCGACGAAGCGAAGGCCGGTGACGATCACGCGTTCGCGCACGAGGTTCCCGAGGTACGCGCCGATCACGAACAGGAGCACGAAGGTGATGACGATCGCGGCGATCGTCGCGTCTCGAAAGTCGAGGAAGGCGAACGGGATGATCGGGAGGAGAGCGGCCAGCAGCGGGGCGATCCCGTGGACCAGCGCGCTCAGGATCGCCGCGAATTGGAACGCCTCCTTGTGTTCCTCGCTGAGCCGCGCGAGCATCGCACGCTCGATCGTGCGGATGTCGAGTTTCTTCTCGACGCGTTCCGCTTCGTAAGCGCCGACCGCGCTACTCACCGCGAGGGCGACCGCGGCGCCGATCGACGCCGAGAGGATCAGCGCCTTGTGCGTCTCCGATGCCCCGACCGCATACGCGCCGATGATGATTCCGAGGACCGTCAGGGCTCCGTCGAATGCACCGATCACGAAGTAGCGCCGGATGATCGGCCCGACATTTGTAATTTCATCGTACTCCCGAATTCGGCGACGCCAAGCCCCGAGATCCATGTCATCCGCTCGGGATCCCAAGTTTCTCGCGGATGGTCCGTTCGAGTCGCTCGGCGGCGGCGCGGGCCTGGTCGAGGTTCGGGAAGCTCGCCTGGGCGAAGTCCGGCTTTCCCCCTCCCTTGCCGTGGAATTCCGGCGCGATCGATTGCACGATCTCGGCGACGTCGACGGGGACATCGGGTCCGCGGGAGACGACGAGGCGCACATCGGTCGGTGCCTTGGCCCACAGGATCGCGGTCGCCCGGCTCTCCGATGCGATCGCCTTGGACATCGACATCATGAACCCGACGCCTTCCGCGACCTCTTGTTTCACGAGGGGCCAGGCCATCCGCGTCGTTTGGACGGCCTCCCTGGCTTTCGCCGCCGCCTGCTCGTCCGTCGTCCGTTGAGAGAGTTTCCGCAGCTCCTTCCACTCGGACACGACTCGTTCAGCGGTGGAGACGAGCTGGTCCGCGGGAACTCCGAAGATCTCCGCCGCTCGCTTGACTTCTTCGGACTGCTTCCGAACCGCATCGAACGCACCTTTTCCCGCGGCATATTCGAGGCGCACGACGCCATCCTGGATGCGCGTCGACCGGAGCAGCTTGATGAGCGCGACGTCGCTCGTGCGGGCGACGTGCGTCCCGCCACACGCCTCCACATCCCATTTCGGGATCTCGACTACGCGCAGCTCCCCGCCCGGCACGGAGCCGCCTTGATAGAGTCGGAAGCCGAACTTCCTCTCTGCGAGATCGCGGGCCAAGAACTTGGCGCGAACCTGTCGAGACGCCAGGACCTGATCGTTCGCTAGCTCCTCGATTTTTGCGAACTCCGCGTCGGTCAGGGCGTCGAAGTGCGTGATGTCGAGTCGGGCCATGTCGGCCGCTTTGTGGGCGCCCGCCTGCCAGATATGGTTCCCGAGGACCTTGCGCGCCGCGCCGAGGACGATGTGGGTGGCCGTGTGGTTCCGCATCAACGCCTCCCGGCGGTTCGCATCGATGGTGCACGTCACTCGCTTTCCCTGAAGGCGACTCGCATCCCCGCGGACGAAATGCAGGACACTCGGTCCGGTGCGTTGGACATCGTAGACTTCGAATTCGTCGATCGTCCCGTGGTCGGCTTCCTGACCGCCGCCTTCCGGATAGAAGAACGTCTGGTCCAGGACCACGGCCTCGCCTTCGACCGCGAGGACTTTCGCGCGGAAGGAACGCCTCCGGCGATCCTCGTAGACCCGAAGCTTTGTGGTCGGTAGTTCCTTCGAGATCGCGATTCGTTTCGTCGGCTCGGCCACGGGACGCTCGTGACGCGCCGCAACGCGAGCATAGAAATCGTCCGGGATCGTAATCGGCAAGTTCGTGAATTCTTGGACGACGTCCGGATTGAGTCCGTGGCTGTCGTACAGCTGGAGGAGTGTCTCGACATCGAAGCCCTTGCCCGCCGCCGTCAGCTCCGTCGCGATTTTCCCGACCGTCGCCCGCCCCTTTTCGAGCGTCTCTTTGTACCGCGACTCCTCGACCTTCAGGAGCTTCAAGATGTCTCCCTTGTTGAAGAAGAACTCCGGGTAGTCCTCCCGGATCTGGTCGATCATGAAGGACACCGTGTCGCCCAGGCTGTACGTGATGTTCAGATCCTTGAGCGCGCGGAGGCCCCGCCGGACAAGGAGGCGCGCGAAATAACCTTCGCGGCTGTTCGACGGGACGACCCCGTCTCCCAGGAGGAAGATCAGCGCTCGCGAGTGATCGCACACGATGTACAGGGCCTCGAGCGGCGAGACCTGAGCGACGAGTTCGTCGACCGAGATCCCGACGCGCTCCGCCGTCCGTTGTCGGATCGTGCGGATATCCGCGAGAGTCTCGACTTTCAGCATGCCTGCGACCTTCGAATATTCCCGGAGGACCCGGTCGTCCACGCGCTTCGCGCCGGTTGCCCGTTTGAGGTACGCCAAGGCCTCGCCGAACACGGCTTCGTACGCCGACGTCGTGGCCTGCGAGAGCCACGTCAGGCGCTCGAGACCGTATCCCGTGTCGACGACCTGGGTGTCCATCGGGACGCGGTGCCCGTTGATCTCCCGGTTCATCATGAACACCAGGGTCGCCGGTTCGGCGCCGCCGAAGACGACTTCGAAGCAGGGTCCGCTGTTCCCGCCTCCCTCCCACCACGACTCCTTGTAGCGGACGAGGGTCGGGTCGACGCCGAGGCGCTCCGTCAGGAAGAGATGGCAGATTTCGACCGTCCGGTCCTTGAAGTAGATGAATTTCTTCGGGAAGTTGAACGCGTGGTGGGCCATCATCTCGAACATCGTGAAATGCTGGCCCGTCTTCCCGACGTTGTCGATGTCGAGGAATCGCACGCAGGGTTGGCTGAGCGCCAACGGGTTCGCTGGCGGGCTCGCCTCGCCGCTGATCACCCACGGTTGGAACGGATACACGCTGGCCTGGACGAAGAAGACGTCATCTCGCCAGCGCGCCACGATCGGATAGCGCTTCACCCGTGTGTGGCCGTTTTGCTCGAGAAAGGAGAGGAAGTCCTCCCGCATCGCGCGATAGGTGAGCTTCTTCTTGAACGGCGACGCGCCGATGAAGTCGTATTCTTGGCAGGGCGCCTCCCCGCACGTCTCGTGGATTCCGAGCGACCAGAAGGGGGTCGAGCATTTCGAACACGTCTGGCGGGTGAATCCTTGTTTCCGAAACAGCTCGACCTCGTAGTCACTCTCAGGCATTTTCGGCCTCCGAACGAACGGCCGCCCTTAAAGGTTCTCGGAAGCACCGGCTCTCCGAAGCCGCGTTCGGTGTTTTCCGAAATATGTACCGCGTGGTTAAGTACGCGCGCTCCGCTGAGTCGATGGAGGCAATTGCTTGGAAGAGCGACCGCTTACCGCGTTCATCCTGTCGTTGCTCGGCAGCGTGTTCGTCATCATCGGGACGATCCTCGGCTTCGCGCTGTACTCCTAGAGCCCGTATGTCTCGATCACCAACTTCATGGCGATCCTCACTGGGGTCTCCGTGGCCTTGGGCATCCTGATGCTCGCGATGACGTTGATGCTCTACCAGCGCCCGGAGCTTCACGTGGCGTGGGGCGTCGCGATCCTCGTGTTCGGGGCCGGTAGCATCACGACTGTGTTCTCGGGGTACGGCGGGTTAGGGCTGGGCGTCATCGGGATGGTCCTCGGGATCGTGGGCGGAGCGATTGCGATCGCATGGAGGCCCGGAATGGGAATGCCCGGGATGGTCGGTCCCGCGGGGGCGTATCGGGTGTGCACGTCGTGCGGCCGCATGGCTCCTTTCGGCTATGGCTTCTGCCCGTTCTGCGGCACGCCCCAACCGGCCGTGAGTCCTCCGACACCGGGGCCTCCGCCGCCGCGATGAACC
>VBLV01000097.1 GCA_005879045.1 Methanobacteriota archaeon
TCTTATTGAATTGATGTCGAGACGGAACGCTGCCGCGAAACCGTCGTCCGCTCCGGGCACAACCCTGATGGTGTCGCTGCAAAGTATTTGACAACCGTTGCGTTCCACCGCCCAACATGCCCGAAGGCACCGCGACGTTCGAGGTCCGTGCGCCGATCGAACGAGTGTGGGCGTTCGTCAGCGACATGCGCATGATCGGTGGCTGCGTCCCCGGTGTTCAATCGGTCGAAATCCTGGACGAGACCCGCGCCCGCTGGAACCTGAAGGTGAAGATCGGCCCGCTGTCTCAGGACATCGAGGTCCTCACCGAGACGCTCGAGCAGATCACAGGGACCATCGACCTCGTGCCGGACGGGAAGGCGACGAAGGTGACGTACACGATGACCGTCCAGGCGAAGGGGCCGCTTTCGCGGATCATGGACAACTTCATGAAATCACGGCTGAAAGCGCAGACGGAGGAGTTCGCGACGAACGTCAAGAAGTCCCTCGAAGGCTGAGGGTCACCCCCGTTGGTCGTGCCTATCTCTCGCTCAATGGTGATAACGGGAGCCTAGGGCTTTTAGAGAGGCGAGCGCGAATCGGCCGCGTGGCATCGGTGGGACCGCCCAATGGAGGTTCTCCGGCACCTCGTCCCCGACTCCTGGCCGAAGACCTCTTGCTGTACGACTCGGACGGACAGTCTCTCCTCGACGATCACGCGCTCCGGATTCTCATCGCGCTGCATCAAGAGAGCCTGACCGCGCAGGAGATCGCGACCCGGTACCGCGTGCCGATTGCCGCCTGCTACCGCCGCATCCGACGGCTCGTCTCGCTGGACCTGATCTCCGAAGCGGGGTTCGTCACGGAGGGCCGGCGGAGGCCCGCGCGCCTCTATAAGTCGGAGGTCGACCGGTTCCAGATCATGTACGGCAACGGGAAGATGCTCCTCCAGCTGCTCCTGCGAAACGGGACCGAGGCGAAGACCGTCGTCGGCGTGCCACCCGACGTCGGAGTCAGTGAAAGAGCGCCTCCACCCCCGCACGAAGTCGGGCAATATCCGTCCGCATGATGTCCGGGTTCGCGCGCCGTGCGAGCGCTGCGTAGTACGCGAGGAACTGCAACGGCACGATGGAGAGGATCGGCCGAAGGATTCGAGGCATCGCCGGTAATCGGATTTTCGCGCGGGCAGACTCCCCCACCGTGACGACCCTTGCCCGGGAGGCTTCGAGCGCGCGCGCGATCGCCGCGCTGCGCGGGCCGTCCTCTCGAGAGCGCAGCATCACGATGGACTCCCGGTCGTCGATTGAGAGAAAGGGGCCATGGAGGAATTGCTCGGTGTGGTAGCCGCTCGCCGGAAGACTACACGTCTCGCGGATCTTGAGCGCGGCCTCGAGCGCGGTGATCTCGTCGAGATCGCTGCCGAGGAACGTCACGAGAGCCTCGTGCGCGACCCGAGTCGCGAGTCGTCGAACGCGGGACTCGCACCCCAGCGTCGTCCCGAGGGACCGGGCGAGTCTTCGGAGGGACGATTCGACCGAGGACCCCACGTTCGATCTTGATTGCGATGCGAGGGCGGCGAAGGCCGTGAGCTGCGTCGTGTAGCTCATCGTGTTCGCCCACGAGTGGTCGTGGGTCGAGCCAATCACCAAGGTTTGGTCCGCCAATCGCTCCATCGCGGAGCCCGGGAGACCGCACACCGCAAGAGTGCGGCAACCCCGGCGGCGGGCGCGGCGAAGGGCCCGGTTCGTCGTCGGCGTCGAGCCGCTGTGGCTCACCCCGAGGACCGTCGCACTCGCCGGCACCGATGAGCCGTACGCCAGATCGTACGCATGGATCGCGAGGACCGGGACGGAGGGCATGACCTCTTGAAAGACACGGGCCCCGTACATCGCCGCATGGAACGAGGTCCCGCACCCGGTCAGGATCAGACGGCGCGGTCTCCCGGGGAACGAACCCCGATCGGCCGCGGCCGTCCGCTGCAACGCCTCCTCGACGAACGCGGGCTGGCCGAGAATCATGTCGTGCATGTGGAACGGGTGACGACGTCGCGGGTCCGGAAAAGCGACCATGTCGGCGCATCGCGGCCCCGCCCTTAACTTCGACGGGGAGCGAGGCCCACCGGGGTCAAAACGGAACAAGTCCCGTCATTCTTAAATCCGGTAACAGGGCGGTCGCCGTCCGCGAGGTGAACGAAATGGACGGGCCGCCCAAAGAGCCGCACTAGTTATCCGCGAGCCGCGCCGGAGGAGGGTGGTGATCCTTGGCCTCGGCCTGGGTCACCAGGGCCTGGATCTCGGAGAGCAGGGACGCGATCCCGACCGTTTGCGCGATCCCCCGGGCCTCTTCGAGAAACCGCAATCCGGGCTCGAATTCGCCTTTCTCGACATAGAAGCGACCGACGTATGTGAGCGCCTCTGCGTAATCGGAAACGCTCCCCAATTCCTTGAGCCCGCGGAGACCGCGGTCCCACAGACGGGTCGCGCGCGTCCATCGGCCCAGTCCCATCTCTCGCTGCCCGTCGGAGATATCGATCATGAAAAGAGAGTCCTTTTCCTCGAGCACCTGGATCAGGCGCTTGGCCTCTTCGATCACGGGTCCCGCGTCCTCGAACAATCCGATGTCCATCATCGCGGCCGCCCGATCCATGAGCGCGTAGCCTTGGAGTCGGATGTTCCCCACGAGCCGTCCAATCTGGAGCGCCCGGTCGTAATACTTCAGACTCTCCTCGTACCGTCGGAGCTCGTGAAGGGACACCCCCGCGGAGATACACGCGCGCGCGATCTCCGTCAGGTTGCCACCCCGCTCAGCGATGCGCAGGCCCTCGAGCTTGACCTCCAATCCCCGTTCGAAATTCCCGCGGATGCCCTCGATGGCCCCCAGCGCCGTCAGAGAGCGCGACAGGGCCCCGGGCTCGGAGACCTCTGTCGCAAGGTCCACCGCCTGGTTCATGTGGACGACTGCCTCGGCGAGGGTCCCTTGGTCCTTCTCCAGGAGCGCGAGTTCCCGCAGGACCTCGCCTCGCTCCGCCGGGTCCGGGTGCGCCTCCAAGCGAGCCTGCGCCTCGATGAGATGCCCGAGGGCCTTGGGGTTCTCCTTCCGACACCGTTCGATCGATGCGATCTTCCGGAGCAGCCGCGGGACTCGATCGGACCGACGACTCGCCTCGGACTGTTGGACCGCATGGCGATATTCCAACATGGCGGGTTGGAGATCTCCGAGCGCCCGGAACGTGTCGCCCATGAGTTCCGGGAGGATGCAGGCGGAGAGCGGATCCAGCGCGGTGCGGTCGATCTTCCGCAAGACGGTCAGG
Source organism: Methanobacteriota archaeon (assembly GCA_005879045.1). Lineage (GTDB taxonomy): Archaea > Thermoplasmatota > Thermoplasmata > RBG-16-68-12 > RBG-16-68-12 > RBG-16-68-12. Next base: position 3,290 of record VBLV01000097.1, read on the forward strand.
AGCTCGGAGGCCGGCACGGAGTCGAGAAGCGCCCCGCTCGTTAGGGCCAAGAACTCGCCGAAGGCCTTCATGTCGCCGGCTTCGATCACGTGGTACATCCCTTCGAGCCGGTCCCGCATCTCGGAACCGTCCATGAAGTAGACCGCCGCGAGCGAATGGAACGATCGCCGACGCGCCTCCGGGAGGCGCTCTCGGACGTATTCGCGAATCGTATCGTGCACGACGACGCCGCCGGATATCGTCGGCGCAAGGAGGTTCTTGGCCTGGAGGCCATGGACCGCGGCCTGCCATTCGTCGGAGAAGCAGTGCAGCGAGTCCGCGGGAATGAGGCCGCGGAACAATGACGACGCCTCGAGGATCGTCCGCTCGTCCTTCGACAGGGTCTGCCAGATCTCGCGCTCCAGATAGCGGGTCATCTCCCCGCTCACGCTCGAACCGGTCTGCGCCGCGAACGACAGGAGGATCGGGTGGCCCCGCGCGGAACTGGCGGCCCGCTGGAGCGCGACGTCGTCCCCAGCGAAACCCTTCGCCCGGAGCAGGGACAGCGACGCCTCCAGGTCCAGTCCGTGCACATGGAGGACCGATCCCCGCGAATCTTTCGCGACCTTGCGCCGCATGAGGCTCGCGGGTCGCGTGCGGGAGATGAGGAGGACCTTCGTCGACGCCGCATGCACCAGCTCGAGGAGCGGCCCGGCGATGAACCGCACGAGGTCCGGGGTCGCGCGCTGGTAGTTGTCGAGCACCACGAGGATCGGGACCTCTCGCAGGTCGTGGGAGAGCACGCGGGTGATGACCTGCGGGTCTGCCGCCCGATGTTCGGCCAGGAGATTCTTCAGGCCCCGACGGCCGAGCCGGGTGAGGAAGGCGGCCAGGTCTTCGAGGAGGATCGGCCGCGTCGTGCCGTCATGGATTTCGAACCAGTAGATGTACGGCCGGGGACGCTGCCGGACGAGCCAGCTCGCGACGAGCGTGCTCTTCCCGATCCCCGCGATGCCGGTCACGATCAGGAGTGAGGACGGCGAGACGGCCCACGCATCGAGCTCCATGAACTCTTCCGTGCGGCCGAAGACCCGACCGAGCCGCCGCAACGTGTCGCCCCAGAGGAGCGGCGCGACGCCTCCGGAACCGATGCCCTGGAGCTTCGTGAAGTCGAGGCGGCCGCGCCGAACGAGGGAGACCGCGGCCGTCATGTTGACGTACGCGGGAAAGATCTCGGGGATCTCCGCGACCCGCATCGGCGTCGGGTCGAGGCCCGGGGCGAGGACCTCCACGATGTCCGAGGTCAGCCGGGACCGGAGCTTCATCGCCTGGACCCAGCCCTCGTGACTCAGTCGGTACACGGTCTTCCGGACCCGATGGCCGGGGACGTGC
>VBLV01000098.1 GCA_005879045.1 Methanobacteriota archaeon
CCCTCGTCCAATGCCGGTACAACATGGCGCCTTTCAGCGTGTCGGACCGAAAGCGGCCCGGCCCCGATCGGCGGTCCGTCGAGATCTCGAAGGTCATCTCCGAGGCCTTCAGCTCCGTCGTCTTCAAGGAGCAGTTCCCGCGCACGTCGGTCGACATCTTCATCGAGGTCCTCCAAGCGGACGCGGGCACGCGATGCGCCGGCCTGACGGCCGCGAGCGTGGCCCTCGCCGATGCGGGAGTCCCGATGCGCGACCTCGTCACCTCATGTGCCTCGGGAAAGATCGACGACGTCGTCTGCCTCGACCTCAACAAAGACGAAGACAACTTCGGTGACGCGGACTGCCCGATGGCCATCGTGCCCCGGACCGGGGACGTCGTGCTGCTCCAGATGGACGGCCACCTCACGTACGACGAGTTCCAGAAGGCGATGGGCCTGTCCATCGACGCGACGAAGCGGATCTACGAGATGCAACGCGACGCGCTCCGGCGACGCTACTCCGTCACCCTCGAAGACATCCTGAAAGAGTCGCCTCCTGCGGCGGCACCGGCCGAGCCGGAGCCGGAGCAGCCGCCCGAGGAAGACCTCGGCCCGGAGGGGATCTGATGAGCGAAGAGATCGTCTCCGAGTTGATGCGGGCCCATGTCTACCGACTCGCGTCGGCGGGACAGCGCGTCGACGGCCGCCGCCTCGACGAGCCGCGGAAGGTGAGCGTCGCCCGGTCGTTCGTCAAGACGGCGGAAGGAAGCGCCCGCGTGAAGCTCGGGAACACGGACGTCCTGGTCGGCATCAAGATGTCCGTCGGCGAGCCGTATCCCGACACCCCGAACACCGGGGTCCTTTCGACGAGCGTCGAGCTGATCCCGATGGCGAGTCCCACCTTCGAGGCGGGCCCGCCGCGGCCCGATGCGATCGAGCTCGCCCGGGTCGTCGACCGCGGGATCCGCGAGTCGAAGATGGTGAACATGGAGAAGCTCTGCATCACGCCGAAAGAGAAGGTGTGGATCCTGTTCATCGACATCCACGTCCTCGATTTCGACGGCAACCTGTTCGACGCCTGCTCGTACGCCGCGGTCTCGGCCCTCGCCTCGACAATCGCGCCGGCGAAGGGCCAGGGCCTCGGCGACGACTTCCCGCTCCCGGTGGAGCACTGGCCCGTCAGCGTGACGACCGCGAAGATCAAGGACCTCTTGCTCGTCGATCCGAGCCTCGACGAGGAGCGCATGGCGGACGCGCGACTCACCGTCACAACGGATGAGAACGGCGACATCCGCGCGATGCAAAAAGGCTTAAGTGGAAGCTTTACTTACGAAGAGGTGAAGCGGATTATCGAGACGGCCCAGCGCGTCGGCCGCGACATCCGCCCGCTCCTTCAATCCTCCTGAGATTCTCCATGGCCCGTCGCACGCGAAAGGCAGGCATCGTCGGCCGTTTCGGCCCCCGCTACGGGGTGCGAATCCGTCGCCGAGTCCAAGAAATCGAGGAGGGCCTGAAAGGGCGGCACACGTGTCCACGGTGCGCCGCGATCTCGGTCCGTCGGAAATCGACGGGCGTCTGGGCGTGCCGCCGATGCGGCTACGTCTTCGCCGGCGGGGCCTACCGGCCGATCGTGACGACCTCGTTCAAGCGGGAGGTCACGGAGACCGCGCCGAAGCCGGAAACGAAGGCGGAGGAGGCCTGACATGTACAAGTGCGCGAAGTGCCTGGAGCCGATCCGGGCGAACATCAACACGGTCGGGATTCAGTGCGAGCGCTGCGGCTCCAAGATGTTCTACAAAGAGCGTCCGAACGTGAAGAAGGTCGTCAAGGCGCGATGACCATGCGGCGCGCGACGATCGTGCTTTCCGGTCCCGAGGCCGGCGTCGTGTACGAGGCGTTGCGGCCGGAGACCGGACGCGACGTCCCGAAGGCGCGCGTCGCGATGCGCTCGGCCCCGGGTCGCCTCACCCTCACGATCGACGCGGACGACACGGGCGCGCTGCGAGCCGCCGTGAACTCGTACCTGCGCTGGGCCGACGTCGCGGCCCGCGTCCGCCACGAGGTGAAGGCGTGAAGGACATTTCCCCGCAGCTTCAGAACCAGATCGCCCAGTACCAGCAGCTGCAGAACCAGCTCCAAGTCCTCGGCAGCCAACGCGTGCAGCTCGAGGCCAAGCTGCGGGAGATCGAAGGGACTTTGGAAGAACTGGCCAAGATCAAGGACGATACGCCGGTGTACAAGAGCATCGGGATGCTGCTCGTCCGGCAGGACGATCGCGAGGCGCTGAAGAAAGAGCTCGAGGAGCACAAGGAGACCCTCACGATTCGGGTGAAGTCCCTCCAGAAGCAGGAGAAGGCCCTCACGCAGCGGTACGAGGACCTCGCGACGAAGATCCAGTCGGCTCTCGGCACCACGCCGACTCCGGCGGACAACGGCTGATTCCCTCCTGATGGGACGTTGCAAATCCTTATATCGGCACGTCCATTGGCGAACCCGTGGCCGATGATTCCGGCTCTTCGGATGCCCAAGAGGTAACGGAGGAAGAGCCGGAGGAAGCGACGGACGAGGCGACGGACGAGGCGACCGAGGAGACGGTCCCGTCGGTCCGGCCGCCGTCGCCGTTCAGCCGCGCGAGCCTGTCCCGGTTCCTCATGATCTTCCTGTTCCTCCTCGCGCTATACGCGATCATCGACCAGCAAGTGGGGCTCGGGTTCGCGCGCGCCGCGGACGCGGTTCTGTTCCCGGTCTTCGGCTTCGGTGGGACCCTTCCGGTCCTGACGATTCTCCTCGCGGGCATCTTGACGACGACGATCGGCTCGATCATCCGGGACCACTACACGAACTGGGTGAAGATGGCCCGCACGCAGAAGGTCATGTCGGCGTGGCGGAAAGAGAATATGGAAGCCATGCGAAAGGGCCAGCAAACGAGGCTCGCGCAGCTCAAGGAAGTCCAGAAGGGGTTCGCGAAGGACCAGATGGACATGATGTCGACGCCGTACAAGTCAACGGCGTGGACGATCTTCCTGTTCATCGTGATCTTCACGTGGCTCCGGCTCTTCGTCGACGTCGTGTTGCAGGCCCGCGGGAACCAGTGGATCGCGGTGCCGTGGTCGAACCACGTGTTCCTGAATAACCCGAGCTACGTGTTCCCGGCCTGGGTCCTGCTGTACTCTCTGCTCGCCATCCCGTTCGGGCAGATCGTGGTCCGCGTCCTGAAGTACATCCGGTTCCGACGGCGTCTCCAGGCGATGGGCGTTCCGCTCCGGGGGATTTGACGAGACCGCCTGAGGGACGTCGATGATCCTCGTCATCGGAGGGCCGCCCGGCAGCGGCAAGACGACGGTCGCCGAGCGGTGGGCCGCAGCGCGCGGGGCCGTCCTCGTGTCCGCGGGCACGCGGTTCCGGGCCATGGCGAAGGAACGGGGCCTGAGCCTCGAAGCGTTCGGCCGCGCCGCGGAGCACGATCCGAGCATCGACCGCGCGCTGGACGCGGCCGTCCTATCGGAGATTCGGACCCATGTGGCCCAGGGCAGGGACGTCGTCGTCGATGGACGGATTCAGGCGTACCTGCTTGCGAAGGAGCAGATCCTGTGCCTCAAGGTACTCATCGACGCGCCGCTCGCGGTTCGCGCGAAACGAATCGCCGGCCGAGAGGGGACGACCGTGGAGGAGGCGAAACGCGAGATCCTCGCGCGCGAGCGGTCGGAACGAATCCGGTACAAATCGATCTACGGAATCGACGTCGGGGACACCCGGATTTTCGATCTCGCGATTGACTCGGAGGACCGGACCCCGGACGAGATCGTCGCGAAGATTGCCGCGCGGGTGGGGGGATGAGCGATCTCGTCGTCCTCCACGAGGTGCCCGACTCGAAACACGGAACGAGACCCGAGGAGCGGTCGATCGAGGAACGAATTCGGCTCGGCGTGGCGATTGTCGACAAGCCGGCAGGCCCGACGTCCCATCAGGTGAGCGCCTGGGTCCGGGACATGTTCGGCGTCCCGAAGGCGGGCCACTCCGGCACCCTCGATCCGCGCGTGACCGGCGTCCTCCCGGTCGCCCTCGCCGACGCGACCCGGGCGCTCGAGGCCGTCCTCGAGGGGGACAAGGAATACATTGGCGTGATGCAGATCCACCAGGATGTCGACGAGCGGCGCGTCCGCTCGATGATGGGCCGGTTCGTCGGGGAGATCTATCAGATCCCACCGATTCGGTCGGCAGTCAAACGAGAGCAGCGAACCCGGCATGTCTACGAGCTCGAGCCTCTCGAGGTCGATGGTCGGAACGTCCTCTTCCGGGTGCGATGCGAATCCGGGACCTACATTCGCACCTTATGCGCGGACATCGGCGATGCGCTCGGTGTCGGCGCGAACCTCGTCGACCTGCGCCGAACGCGCGCGGCGACGTTCGGCGAGACGGACGCCCATCCGCTGAACGCGTTCCGCGACGCGCTCGCGTACTGGAAAGAAGACGGCGACGATACGCCGGTCCGCGCGATCCTCCGGCCGGTGGAGGACCTCCTGCGGCATCTGCCGCGGATCGTCGTGAAGGACACCGCCGTGGATGCGATCTGCCACGGCGCGAACCTCGCGGTCCCCGGCGTCGCAAAGCTGTCCGACCACATCCGAGTGGGCGACCTCGTCGGCGTGTACACCGGAAAAGGCGAGGCGGTCGCGATTGCGAAGGCGCTCATGACGTCGGACCGGATCGTCATCGCGAAGTCCGGTGCCGCCGCGGACACGGCCCGAGTGCTCATGACTCCGGGGACGTACCCGCGACTCTGGAAGTGAGCGCGTGTCGGTCGACGCCTGGGGCTTCGATGTCGAACGTCAGGCGACCGCCCGTCGCTTACGGTCGCTACGCATCCGATTGTCCGCGATCCGTTCGGCCGTCGGGGCGGCCCTCACGCTCGCCCTCGTGTTCGGCGGGGCGGGCGCGTTGCGGGACTGGGTGTTCTCATTGCACGTGCCCTCGTGGGCGGCCCCGGTCACGTTTCTGGCCGCCTTGTTCGCGCTCGTGACCGCGGTCGATTTCCCGTTTCGCTATGTCGGCGGATATCGATGGGAGCGGGAGTTTGGGCTGTCCGCTCAACCCTTCGTCGGGTGGTTGAAAGATCTTGTGAAGTCGTTCGGCCTCGGACTCGGCGCGACGGTCGCCGCGGGTTACGTCCTGCTTTGGCTGCTTTCCATCTTCCCGACGTGGTGGTGGTTTGCCGCCTGGACGATAGGCCTGGCCGTCTCGGTCGTCCTCGCGTTCCTCGCGCCGATCGTGCTCGTGCCCCTGTTCTATCGCTTCCGGCCTCTCGGAGATTCGAACCTCCGCGCCCGTTTCGAATCCCTCGCCGCCCAGGCGAAGGTCCCGATCGTGGGTGTGTTCGAGCTCCGCGCTTCCGAGAAGACACGGCGTTCGAATGCCGCGGTCATGGGCCTCGGTCGGACACGGCGCGTTGTGGTCACGGATACGCTCCTCCGTGACTTTCGCCCGGAGGAGGTGGAGACCGTCCTCGCGCACGAGCTCGCCCACCAGAAGTTCCTCGATCCGCTCCGCGGCTTCGTGTTGGGTTCGCTGACGTCTCTCGTAATCCTGGCGGTTGCGGCGTGGATCTATGGGATTCTGTATTCGTCGTTCGGAATCCGGTCGATCGGCGACATGGCCGGGCTCCCGCTCTTGGCGGCGGTGCTCGGCCTCGTCTCTCTCCCGCTCCGGCCGCTCGAGCTGCGGTGGTCCCGCGCGCGGGAGGCACGGGCGGATCGATTCTCCCTCGAGCTCACACATGACCCGGTGAACTTCGCGACGGCGATGGCGAAGCTCCACGACCAAAACCTCGGTGTGGCGGACCCGAAGCCATGGGAGAAGTGGCTGTTTTACAGCCATCCTCCCGGCCGCGAGCGCGTCGAACTCGCTCGGTCCATTCGCGCATCGTCCGCGTAAGAACCGAGGAATGTTTATTACGACGCAGCCGATGGTCGCGCCACTGGGTGCGGTAGTCGCCTAGTCCGGCAGGGCGCCAGATGTTCCGCATTGGGGGACAGCTGAGAATGCCCGGGTCGCCTAGACCGGTAGGGCGCGGCGCTGGAGTCGGCCCAATAGTCCCGCTGCCAGCGACGCCGTGGCCGCAAGGCCTCGGGAGTTCAAATCTCCCC
>VBLV01000058.1 GCA_005879045.1 Methanobacteriota archaeon
TAGGCCATCTCGTACGCGGCGCGCGCCATCGAGTTGAAGAGACCGACCAGACGGTACATCCCGCGGCCGAAAACTCGGACAGAGGGCTCGTCCGACCCCGCGGCCGCGTAGGCGAGCCGGATGAAGTCCCTCGACACGATCGGATGCGGCCCCGGGACGTGGACCGCACGGCCGTGCGCCGCGGGCGTCCGGATGAGTTTCAGCATCGCTTCGGCCGCGTCGTCGTTCAGGATGAATTCGTGCAGCGCGTCCGCATCGAGCGGCCAACGGCACGGTCTCCCGTTGAGGGCGCCCTCGAAGACCGGGAGGAAGTCCGGGTGCATCCCACCGGGGCCGTAGACGTTCGGGTATCGGGGAAGGACGAGGTCCACGCGTCCGTCCTGGTGGGCCTGAAGCAACCTCCGTTCGACGTCCAGGCGAATCCGTCCTTTCAGCGTGTGCGGTTCTTGCGGATGGTCCTCCGTCACGGACCGGGATCGTGGACGGCCGTACACGTACACGTTGCCGGGAAAGACCAGGGTGGCGCCCGAGGCTTCCGCGGCCGCAAGAGCGTTTTCCGCAAAGAGCGGGACGAACCGTGGCCACTCGGGGTACGGGACCGTCGCTGCATGGACGACGACATCCACGCCGTGGACCGCCTCGACGACGGATTCGCGTGAGCGAAGGTCCGCGGGCACGACCTCGATCCCCGACGGGAATCCTTGGGCTTCTCGACCCGGCCGGACCACGGCGCGGACCTGGTGGCCCGCGAAACGGGCTCGGCGCGCGACGGCGCCTCCGATCAACCCCCTCGCCCCGAGGATCGCAAACCGCACGTGCATCGGACGATCGCCCGCAGAGAAAAAGATGGCGCCTCCGACGGTGCCCGCCGCCTACGTGCACGATGCATGCACCCGCCCGCCTTATGCCCGCGAGGCGACGGTGAGCCGTCGACCCGCCTCGGTGAGGCGGGCGAGGTGCGAACGATGGGAAACGGAATCAAACTGGGGCCGCGCGCGACGATCCTCCTGGTCGTCCTGTTGGCAGCGAGTGCGGTGGGCATCTTGACGCCCACCCTGAGCAACACGGTGTCGAAGGACGTGCAGGTGACGGGCTTTGCGGTCACGGTGACCGTCGACGGAGTACCGGAAACGGTCGCACCGGGCGACGTGTTCCGGGTGACGGCGACGCTGGCGAACAATGCGAACCGACCGATTCCGGCCGTCTTGCGGATGGAGGTCCGGAACCCGAACAACACGGTCCCCAACGAACTGACCGTCTACGCGGGCTGCGGTGCCGAGGAAGTCGTCTCCGGAACGCGGCTGATCTATTATATCGGCTGGCACGGACCGCTCCTCGCGCCAAAGGGCACGAGTTTCGCGTCGGGAACGAGCGTGGCCACGGTGAACGGCGCGATCGGATCAGCGGAATACTGGCCCGCGGTCCTCCACGAGATCCAGGAACGAGACCCCGCCGGGTATGCGTCCCTCGTCGTCCCGGGCCTGAACGCCTCGGCCGGAGTGCGGAACTCCGGATCGGCGCTGCTGAAAGCGCTGAACTACTACGCGATGGTGGCCACCTCGAACGGCGACAGCCCCAACCTGTCGGACTGGACCCTGAGCTCGGTCTTCTCGGAGCGGTTCGTCGCGTTCGGCGGCGCGGCCCAGGACGGCTTCCTGGTGGAGGTTCACCCGCAGTCCCGCGGGAGCTTCATCTTCAAGCTCTGGGCCGAGCGACCGGACGGACTCGGGATCCCCGGCCACCCCACCTACACCTGCGGGCCGCTCTGAGCGGCCCGACTTTTATTTTTCCTACCGAATAGAGATAGGCCTAAGGTTCATAGGTTGGCGGACCATCCGGCGCTGCGATGGACTTCCCTCCCTTCGAGCACTTGCTCTACTACGAGAGGGTCCACGGAGCCCGGCTGAACATTTCGTACTCGAACATCCGCGAGTTCCACCTCGACGGCTTCGGGCGAAGCTTGCCGAAAGACCTCGACCTGAATTGGACTTTCCGAAACGGGACACCTGAAATTCGGCGGCTGATTGCGAGACGACATCGTGCGAGCTCGCAGGAGGTCCTCGTGACCACCGGGGCCACGGAAGGCAACTTCCTGGTCAACACAAGCCTCGTCCACCCACGGGACCGAGTCCTCGTGGACGTCCCGATCTATTCTCCGCTCCGCGACGTGCCTCGAGGAGTCGGTGCGAACGTCGTCGAGGTCCCGCGAGACTGTCAGGATGGATGGCGACTCGACTTGGACCGCTGGCGGAAGTCGGCGGGACGAAAGGCGCGGCTCCTCGTTTTCGCGAACCTGAACAATCCCACGTCGACGGCCCTCTCCCGCTCCGACATACGGGAGCTGGCCGATATCGTGGAGGAGTGCGACGGCCACGTGCTGGTGGACGAGACGTTCCGTGAGCTCGCGTTCGATGACACGCCCCCGAGCGTCGCAGAGTTTGGTCCTCGAATGATTGCCCTCTCCACTGTCACGAAAGTGTGCGGCCTGGGAACGCTCCGCGTCGGATGGATCGTCGGGGCGCCCGACCTACTCGACCGATTCGCTGGCATGAAAGACTACACCACGGGAGGTGGATCGGCCCTGTCGCAGACGATCGCGACTTGGGCCCTGGGCCGGTGGGATTTCTTCCTTCGGCGCGCGAAGCGGATCCTCGACGTAAACCGCAAGCTTGCGGCGGAAGCGCTGCGGGAGATGCCGGCGCTCCAAGGGGATGTCCCCTCGTGCGGGACCGTGTTGTTCCCCCACAGCACCGTGGATGTTGCGCGACTCGCGAGTCGATTACTGAAGCGGTACGGGACCGTCATCGCGGAAGGTCGTTTCTTCGGGGTGCCAGACCATTTCCGATTGGGACTTGGAGGCGAGACCCAGGATCTCAAAAGAGGTCTCGCAAACGTTCGTCGGCTCTTGAGATCCGCATCCTAGGAAACGGGGACACACGGTGCCGCGGTGGCCTGACTCCGCTCAAGCTCAATAGGCGCATGCTCCAGCCAGGCTTTGACCCCGACCGCTGGATTGGTTCACGAGGTTGGCAGAGTCTCGAAATCGACTTGCGGAATCTTCTTGTCGAAGAAAATGCTCTTGTGGGACACACTCATCGAAAGTGCGACCGCGAGGTCCGATTGAATGATTCCAAGGTGCCTCGCCGCGGCAGCGACTCGGGTCTGACAACGGGTGTCAACGTTGTTCATGCTCGCAAGTTTCGCCGCGGATCCTACTGCAATACCGAGGTCGATGCAACGAAGCTGGCAAATGGGTCCGAGGAATTCCCAGTCCTGGTACTCTCCTGCGTGATGCGCGGGACTCGCGCGCAGAAATTCGTTGCAGGTGCCGTACCCGCAAGCGCCGCAGTCGTACATCGGCGGATACCACTTCTCGAGCCCGATGAACAAGATGAGGTCCACCTTCTCAGCCGTGTCGGCGTCGCGGAAAAAGATCGGGTTCTTGAGTTTCGTCCCTCGCGCTCGGAGCCATTCCGCGAGGCGATGAAGCGTTTCCTTGTCCTTGACGATCGTGGTCTCGATGAAAGGCTTGGATCCTTTGAGGAAGAGCTGCCCTCCGCTCTTCGGAGCGGTCATTGCACTGACGGCGCACATCTTCGCAATGTTTTCTACGACTTCCGCAAACATCTCGTGCTGATCCATCACTCACAACTCCACATGTCAGTCGTCTTGAAAGACAGCCGCTCGGTGGGTGGCAGGTAGCAAGGCGTAGACCTTGTTCTTACGATGATCGAAGGCGAGCGTGTGGGCTCCTTTCTCCGTCGGGACGGTTTCGAGGACCTTCATTCGCCCCACGTCAAAGACGTCAACCACTCCGGGAGATCCGACGGCGACATAGACACGCCGCAGCGCGCTATTGAAGAAGATAACATCGGGCGGGCCACTGAGGTTACCGATCAAACGGACCTCCCCGGTATCCAAGTGGACCGCCACCAACTTCCCCTCGTCACAGGCACAGAAGAGTTGTCTCGCACGGGAGTCCAGATCAAGGCCATGGGGTCCCTTGGAAGGAATCGCGAAGGTCTCCCGAATTTCCGAGGGATGGTTGGCATCGATCCCCACGATGAGCGGTGGATCCGCGATATTCACGTAGAACGCGGCCTTGACCTCGTCGTAAACGGCCCAGCGAGGGCGCCCCGGAAGGACCACGGTGCCG
>VBLV01000059.1 GCA_005879045.1 Methanobacteriota archaeon
GGCTTGTCCGTCGGCGGTGGCCTGACGGTCAGTGGGGCCGCGGGGGTCCTCCGGTCAAACGGATCGACCGTCTCGGTGGCCGGGAATGTTTCCGTGAACAATGCGGGCGGCTACATCACGTCCGGCGGCACCGGTTCGTGGACCGTCTCCGGATCATGGACGAACGCGTCCACATCCGCGTCCTGGAGTTTCGCGTCTCCCATCACGTTCAATTCGTCGGCCTTCCAGACGATGACCTTCGCCGTCCTCCCAGGAGCTGCTGCCGAGTTCATCGACATCGCGTTCAACAGCGGCGCGTCGACCGTCACGTTCACCATGGCGACGAACCGCCTCATCTGGTCGGGGACCTTGTCGGTCCAGGCTGGGGCCGGAGCGACCACCCTCGCGACGAGCAACCTGGCCCTCACCGGCGGCGCAATCACCATTGGCAACGCGGGCACTCTGACGGCGAATGCATCCGCGGTGAGTGCATCGAACGTCACGATGACCGGCGGTGCGTCGGGTACGCTGACGCTGACCACCGGCGCATGGACCGTCACCGGCAACTGGGACACATCCGGCGCAGGCTCGACATTCACAGGCGGAGCCAGCACCGTGACGATGACCGGAGCGGGCACGACCGTCAAGATTCTGAACGCGTCGAACGGGTTCGCTGCTCTCACCGTCAGCGGCACCGTATCGGCCGCCTCGGCCCTCACGACGTCGGGACTCGTGACCGTGAGTGGTACGCTCGACACGACGGCCGCGAACTATGGCCTCACGATTGGCGGCGGACTCACCGTCAGCGGGGCGAGCGGGGTGCTCCGCGCGAATGCGTCGATCGTCTCCGTGGGCGGGAACCTGAATGTCAACAACGCCGCGGGCTACATTACGTCGATGGCCGGTGGTTCTTGGACGGCGTCTGGGTCGTGGACGAATTCCTCGGCATCGGCGTCGTGGAGCTTCGCCGCACCGATCACCTTCAACTCGTCGGCCTCGCGGACGATGACCTTCGGCAACCCAACCCTGGAGTTTGCCGGGAACGTCACGTTCAACTCCGGCGCCTCGACGGTCACTTTCACAATGGCCGCGAACAACCTGGACGTTGGCGGGACGGTCTCGATCTCAGGCGGCGCCGGAACGACGACGCTGAACACGAGTGGTTCAAACCTCGCGATCAACGCGGTCGCATTGGTCGTGAACGCGGGAGGAGCCCTCACGGCCAATGGGTCCACGATCACCGTCACCTCGATGGACACCCACCTCGGGACATTCACGGTCGGCGGCTCGAACGTCGTCGTGAACGCATCGGGCGGCTCCATTAACATCACGCAGACTGTGAACAATCTCACGGTCAGTCCGGTCGTCTCGACGACCTTCACCGGGTCTCTCACGTGGACAGGAACGCTCGCCTTCACGAACGCCGGGACTGTGGCATTCGGAACGAACAGCCTGACGTCCAGCGGCGCTGCGACGTTCACGTTCGCATCGGCGACGATCACGATGAGCTCGGGGAACTGGGATACGTCCTCGGCAACGACCTTCACGGCGACGAGTTCGACGGTTACATTCTCCGGGACGGGGAACCTTCGAATTGGGGGGAGCGCCTCGTTCGGTGCGCTGACCGTCAGTGGTGGCACCCGGACTCTCCAGAGCCAACTCACGACCGCGGGACTGCTGACCCTGTCCGGCGGCACCTTCGCCAAGGGTACGAACGCGCTCACCGCCAACGCCGGATTCACGATGTCGGGCGGCGCGCTCACCTCAACGTCTGGTGCGGTCAGCATCCCCGGCAATGTATCGATCGCGGCCGCGTCCTACATCGTCTTCGGCTCCGAGACTTGGACCGTGAGTGGCTCGTGGACGGACAATTCCACGTCGGCGAGTTGGTCGATTGGAACCGCGACCGTGGCCTTCAATGCGTCGTCGTCGCAGACGATGACGTTCGCTGCCCTCCCGGGGAACGTAGCCGAGTTCTACAACGTGACCTTCGACAGCGGCGCGTCGACGGTCACATTCACGATGACGACGAACGCCCTGGCATGGTCCGGAATCCTCACGGTCCAGGGAGGGGGCGGGGCGACGACGCTCGCTACGGGCAATCTCGGCCTCACCGGAGGCGCCATCGCCGTCGACAATGCGGGAGTCCTCGCTGCGAACGCCTCCGCGGTGTCCGTCTCCGGATTGACGATGACCGGAGGGGCGAGCGGCACGTTGACGCTGACGACCGGTTCATGGGCCGTCTCCGGCAACTGGAACACGAGCGGGGCGGGCTCGGTATTCGCGAGGGGAATATCGACGGTCACCTTGACCGGAGCCGGTCGGACGGTATCCATCCTCAACGCCTCGAACGGGTTCTACAACCTGACCGTCTCGGGCACCATCACTCAGTCAACCGGCATCGATGTGTCTAATTCCTTGACGGTGAGCGGAACGCTGACGACCGGAGGGTTGAACATCACGGGCGGTTCGAACCTCTTCGTCCCGGACGGTGGCGCCCTGGCGGCAGGCACCTCGACGGCCACGTTCACCAACGTCACGATGACCGGAGCGGTCTCGGGTACGATCACCCTGACCGGCGCATGGACGGTGAGCGGGTCTTGGGACAGCACCGGCCCAGGCTCGGTTCTGAACTCCGGGACATCGACCGTAATCTTCACCGGGACCTCTCAGACAATTGCCCTCGCGTCGGGCCAGATGTTCTACAATCTCACAATCGGCGGCACGGTTTCGATCAACTCGTCGGTGACCGCGGCGGCGACTTTGACAGTGAACAACGGCGCTGTCCTCACAAAGACCGGCCAGACCATCGCCTTCAACACATTGGCGGAGAACGGGACCGGGAGCATCGTCGATGGATTGATCACCGTCCTGAACTTCTCCGTCATGAACAGCGACGGAACGAGCCTCACGGCTATCAGCATCTTCACGGCGTGGACGATCGACTCGGATTACACGTGGACCCATTCATCCACGGTTGCGACCTCGACAATCACCTTCACCATCGGAGGGAACACGAGCGGGCAACGATTCAATGTGACGAAGGACGCCGTGGACTTCACGAATGGGCTCGTGAACGGTACCGGTCAGATCATCTTCACGATGCTCGGCTCGGACCCGGTCGTCGACGTCCGCCTTACATCCCCTTGTGGGGGCAATCGATATTGGATCGGCGGGACGGGTAGCTGGTCCCAGACGGGCCACTGGGCGGATTCGTCGGGCGGGGTGAATGGATGCTCTGTCCCGAACTCTTCGAATCCGGTCTTCTTCGACGCGAACTCCGGAGGCGGATCCGCCACGATTAATCTGAATGTGGCCGTAGCTTCGCTCAACACGACCGGGTGGACCGGAACGATTGCGATCGGATCGTTCGACCTCGCTGTCAGCGGCAACATTATCCATGCCGCGGGAATCATTTCGATTGGCGCCTCCTCGAATGCCGGCCTGACGGCCACCGGGACGCTCACTCTCTCGGGTTCCTCAGTCCTCGACGGGTCCGGCGTGGCGTCTCTGGTCGCGATCTCCGGCGACACGTCAATCACGAGTACGTCGGCCTACTTCCGGATGGGAAGCGGCACCTGGACATTCGCAGGCTCCTGGTCTAACAACAGCACCTCGACGAACTGGGTCGCAGGAACCGGCGTCGTGATCTTCGATTCTCCCTCTTCGCGAACGTTGACTTTTGCGAATCTCGCAGGCGACGAATTCCACGATGTGACATTCCAGTCCGCCGCGGGCAGTGGGACAATCGTCTTCTCGATGGCGGCGAACGGCGTGCGCTGGAGCGGCCTCCTCCTAATCCAGGACTCCGCGGGATCGACGACCACGCTGGCGACATCGAATCTCTCTTTGACCGGCGGATCCCTTGCAGTCGGCAACTCGGGAATCCTCACCGCAAACGCATCGAGCGTCGCCGTGGTCGACGTCATGTTGACCGGCGGAGCCTCCGGTACGCTGACCCTCACGAGCGGGTCTTGGACCGTGAGCGGGCAGTGGGATACCTCGGGCGCCGGTTCGACGTTCGCTCGAGGAAACAGCACGGTCACGATGTCGGGCATGTCGGGGAGTGTTGCGACCCTCGATGCGACCAATGGATTCAACAATCTGGTCGTCTCCGGGACGATCACGCAGAACACCGCGCTCGAGGTGCGCGGCACGCTGTTCGTAACGGGCAGGCTCACCACATCAGGAAACAACATCACCGGGGGCGCCAACCTCGCGATCTCTGGAGGCGGGAGCCTGATCGGGACGGCGTCTTCGATCGTCGTCTCCGGGGTGACAATGAACGACGCCGCGACGAATTCCATTTCCCTGACAACCGGCTCGATTTCCGCGTCGGGCTCATGGGACACCTCTGGATCATCGTCGGCTTTCACTGCCGGATCGTCCACGGTGACCCTCACCGCCGCCTCCGGAACGATTGCGCTCGGGCCCGCTCAAGGGCTCGCGTCGTTGATTATCGCAGGGAACCTCTCGTTGGCATCTCCGTTGACCGTCTCCTCCCTCACCATTTCCTCGGGTGGACTCGCCAAGGGCCCGTACTCGCTCACGGTGAACGGGAACGTGACGTTGGCCGGTGGCTACCTCACATCGACGTTGGGGTCCGTCTCCATCGCGGGAAACGTGAACGTCTCTTCGGCGTCGTCCTACATCGCCTTTGGCTCGGGAACCTGGACCATCTCCGGGAATTGGACGAACGCCTCGACCTCGGCATCGTGGTCCGCAGGATCGGCCGTTGTCACATTCAACGCGACGACGGATCAGATCATGACGTTCGCTGGAGCCAACCTGGCCGGCAACGAATTCGGCACGATCGAGTTTGACAGCGGCTCCTCCACCACCACGTTCACGATGGCCTCGAACGGCCTCGTGGCGCAGACGGTCGTAATACAAGGTGGCCCCGGGACGACCACGTTGACGACCTCGGGCGCGAGTCTCCCGATTCTCGCGAATGCCCTGACGGTGGACGTTGGTGGGGCGCTCACCGCGAACGCGAGCATACTGACGGTTCGGTCGCTGAGCACAGCCACCGGCGCATTCGCGGCCGGGACCTCGACCGTCGTCGTCAACATCTCTGGCGGCTCCATCAATGTCACACAGACTCTGCACGACATCGTCGTGAGCCCCGGGATCAGCACGACCTTCGCCTCGAGCATCACCTGGTCCGGGGCGCTGACGCTGACGAATTCCACGTCCATTTTCGACGGCAATCTGACTTCAAGCGGTCCTGCGGTCCTCAACCTCGGAACCTCCACGCTCTCCATCGCTGGATCATGGGACACCTCCTCGGCGGCGACTCTCGCGTCGATCGACTCTGCGGTGACGTTCACCGGCGGGAGCGGCACGATCACCCTCGGTGCGGGCCAGCGGTTCGCCACATTGACCATCGCCGGGACCGTCGCTCTCGGGTCCGACCTGACCGCGGACTCCCTGACCGTGACAAGCCCGAACGTCCTGACGATGACGAGCCACCGCATCGCATTCAACAGCCTGACGGTCAACGGGACGATTACGGACGGCTCCGTGAACGTGACCGACCTCACGATCACGAACAGCGATACGTCGGCCTTTGTCACCATCGCAGGGTTCAGCGAGTGGTCCCGAGGTTCCTCGTACACCTGGACCCATACCTCCAGCGAATCGTCCCAGACGATCACGTGGACGATCGGTGGAAATGCCGCGGGCATTCCGTACACGGTGACGAAAGACGGCTCGTCGTTCGCAAGCGGAACCGTCAACAGTTCCGGTCAGGTCGTCTTCACGATGCTCGGGTCCGACCCCGCCATGCACGTGACGGTGCACAACCCGATCCCGCCTCCGTGGTGGCAATCCTCCTACATGCTTGCGATCTTCCCCATTGGAATCCTGTTGGGTGTTGCAATGTTCGCGCAACGACAGCGCTGGAGGCCCGCAAAGGCCTTCCTCGTGGACGACAACGGTCGAATGATCAGGGAATTCACCCTGGACCCGTCTTGCCAGGTCACCTACGACCAAGCGGTGCAGGCGGGCATCTTGGACGCGGTCGACAAGCCGATCAAGGTCGCGAAGTACCACGGCCAAACGGTCCGCGGGGATGCTTTGGGAGTCGTGCTCCTCGCCTACGGACCCGTCACGCTCGAGCACGTTGAATTCGCGCGAGAGATGCTCGTTCAGATTCAGGACAAGTTCGAGGATTCCGTCAAGCAACGCCTCGAAGAGGCGCGGGCCCAAGAGGCCAACGTGGCGACGAAGATGGAGGGCCTCGAGTCACGCCGGACGGAAGTCGAGACGCGAGCCGCCGAGGTCGAGTCGATGACTCAGCAGGCACGAGCCGTCCAGATGAAAATCGCCGCGGAGACCGAAGCGCTCGAGGCGAAAGAGCAGGACCTCATCCGACGGGAAAACGACCTGGTGGAAAACCGAAAGGCGGTCGATGAGCGGGCGCAGCAAACCGAAGAGCTCCGAACCTCCGTCGAGCGACGCACCGAGGAAAACCTGCAGCAGTCGGCCGAGATCGGCGCGAAGTCGGAAACGGTCCTGAGCCGAGAGCAGGCGGTGACCGCGCTGGAAGCGAGCCTTCGGCAGCGAGACGAGGCGCTCGTGACGGGGGAGACCAGCCTCCGAGAAGCGATGGAACGCCTTGCGACTGAGACGGCCACGGTCCAGGGGAGGCTGGACGAGGCCGGGCGGCGCGAGGAAGCCCTGAGCCGAGATCAGGCGGACCTGGCCAACGGCCGTGAGAAGTTCGAGGTGGAACAGAGAGAGCTGCTCGAGTTCAAGCGATCCATTGAAATCCGGGTCGGCACCGTGGAACAGAGCGAGATCGCGATGGGCCAGTTGTCCGAGGAACTCGCGGCGAGGGAGGCTCGCATCGCGCCCGACGAGGCACGACTCGCGGAGCGAACGGATGCACTTGCCCAGAAAGACGCCGAGCTGAAGGCCCACGAGAATCGGCTGACGACGAGGACACAGGCGCTCATTGCCCAAGCGGAAGATCAGAGCGCGCGGGAGATGACGCTCAAGGAGGACCGTGTGGTCCTACAGGAAGCGCGGGGTGCGTTCGAGTCTGATCGGAGAGAATTCGAGGAACGCAGAACACAATATGACGAGGAATTGCGTCGACGGGGTGACGACCTCGATGGCCAGGCGAAGACGTTGGGTGAGAGTCAACTTCGCCTCGCGCAAGAGACGGAGACGTTCGAGGCTGAGCACACCGAAAAAAGCCAGACCATCCTCTCCCGGGAGATCGAGCTCGAAGCCCGCGAACAGTCCCTCCGAGAGAAGGAGGACACCGTCCGCGCCCAGGCAGAGGAGAACACGCGTCGCTTCGCGGAACTGGCGGCCCAGGACGAATCTCTGGAAATCGAGGCGGCGAAAGCGGACAAGATCCGCGGTGACCTCGATGCTCGGAAGGCTGACCTCGCGAGCCGCGCGAAAGAACTCGAAGGGGAGTCGGCTCGACTCCGAGACGAGGAGACGAAGGCGGCGGATGAGCGACGGACCTGGCAGACGACCCTGGAGTCCGAGCAGGCCCTCCTGAAGAATCAGCGGGACGCCTTCGAGCAGGAGGCCGCTTCGGCGCGAGCCGCGTGGGCGGACCGGATGATGCGGATCGAGGCGCGGGAGGTCGACCTGGAAGAGAAGGAAGAGAAAGTCCGGACCGACGTGGACTGGGTCGCCCGAAGCGACGAGGACCTCAAGCGTCGGGAGAAGGTGGTCGAAGACGCCGGGCAGACGGCTGCCGAGGCGAAAGCGAACGCAGAACGTGTTACGAAAGAGGCCGAACAACGGTTCCTCGAAATCGAGTCTCGGGAGCGGGCCCTCCGCGAAGAGGCGGCGCACGAAGCGATTGAACTTACGAAACATACGGAGGCGTTGAAACAGCTCGAATCGGATTTGACCGCGAAACAAGCCGACTTCGAAAAGGAGCGAGCTGCCCAGACCCTGCGACTCCAGGAGACGGAGACGGATCTCCAGACGAAAGCCCGAACCCTGGATGAGAAGGCCCGCGAGCTCGCGGAGCGGGGGAGCCGAATCGCGACGATGGAGGAAACGTTCCGCCAGAGCGATC
Organism: Methanobacteriota archaeon; assembly: GCA_005879045.1. Classification (GTDB taxonomy): domain Archaea; phylum Thermoplasmatota; class Thermoplasmata; order RBG-16-68-12; family RBG-16-68-12; genus RBG-16-68-12. The sequence goes on from VBLV01000059.1 coordinate 8,030, forward strand.
AACGCCTTCAGCAGGAGCGCGCGGACGTTCAAGCGACGGCGAAGCAGCTCGAATCCCAGCAACTCGAACTCGCGCAGCTCAAGGACCGCTACGAATCGGAAGCTGCGCGCGTCCGCAGCGAGGCGGAGGGCATGCGACAATCCGTCGCGGCCAAGGAGGCAGAACTGCACGCGGAGAGGGAACGGATCGAACGGGATTCGTCGGCCCTCCAAGATACCCTCGGCGCGAAAGCGAAGGAGATGTCGGTCCGGGAACGGTCGCTCACGGCGAGAGAGGCAGAGCTTCGAGCCGAGGAACAGGAGCTCGAGGCCCGCGGACGAGAACTCGAATCGAAAGAGCGCCAGGCAGAAGCTCAGTTGACCGAG
>VBLV01000060.1 GCA_005879045.1 Methanobacteriota archaeon
GACCCCTGGATTCCGCGGCTGAGTGGGAAGGAAGAGGCGTGCATCGCATTTCTCCTCGAGCTCGGGATCGACCTGAAGGTCGAGGACCACTGGCGCAGCTGGTCGGACCTCGAGCGCGGCGATAAGCAACGCGTCGTTTCGGCGCTCGTGTCCCACATGCTCGAGCGAGGGTGCGGCATCAAAGAGGTCGAGCGGCTGGCGGGCGAAACGTACACGTTGTCGCGCGAGCCCGCGGGCAGCCCCACCCGGGACGCGAAGGAATTCGGGACGCTGATGAATGCCTGCGGTCGATACGACCAGCCGGAGGTCGGGTACCGCGTGTGCCGCGGGGATCGCGAGGAGTACCTCGCGCAAGCGCTGCGACTCCTGCGGGGCCACCGGGAATACCTGATGGACTCGATGGAGGCGATCGAGGAGGCCGGCATCACGCAGATGGAATCGGTCCAGTACTTCCATGCCGCGGACCGCATTCGCGACACGGTCGTCGGGATTGCCGCGAGCATGGTCCTCAACCGGGAAGGTGCGAGCAAAGATCTGCCGATCATCGCGTTCGCCCAGGCCGAAGACGGCATCAAGGTCTCGGCACGGACGACGCGGGAGCTCGTGGCCCGCGGTCTCGACCTCGCGGCGGTCATGCAGGCCGCGAGCCTGGCGGTCGGAGGCCAAGGTGGAGGTCACCACGGGGCTGCCGGGGCGACCATCCCTCCGGGGACGGAAGAGAAGTTCCTGGAAGTTGCGAATCGAGTGGTCCGGGAACAACTGGGACGGGCCGAACGCGGCGGTGCCTGAGTACGTTCAGCCCAATCCGCATCCCCTGAGGAACGCGGCCGCGTCACCGGCTCGCGGGATTCCATCGACCGACGTTCGCGAGGATGTCGTCATGGTACCTCGAGATCTCCTCTCGCGGCGTTTCGTTCACGTCGATGAACGCAAGCTCGGTCCAGGCTGGATGCTGCCCGATCTGGTTCCGTTCTCCCAGAAACACGAATTCGAGATCCCAGTGATTCTTCGGCCCGTACACTTCGGAGAACACATGCGGGCCGTTCAGCGGGTGACTCGGCAGACCGAGCTGCTCCTTCAGGATTCGATCCGCGGCCGCCTGCGGCGACTCGCCGAGGATCAGATGCGAGGAAGGAAGCATCCAGCCTTTGCTGGTCAGCGCGGCTCGTTCCGGATCGAGCGCTCCGATGTGATCCCACCCCGCCGAAGGATCGAGATGACCCATGAGGACGCGGTCTCGATGGCCGCTCTCGCTCAAGACCACGAACGCGGACAAACAGATTCCGCCCTCCGGAATCTCTCGGGTCTGCAGCGGTCGGTCCGTCGGGGCGAAGCGACAGAACTTGCGGTCCGTGGGCATGACTGTTGAACCCCGCCCCGCGCTTTTCAACCTTGCTGCAAGACTCGATTCGCGTTTTCGGCGGAGTCGTCCGGAGACGGTCGCAAACCTTTTATAACCCGCGCCACTTCGACGGCGGTCGCAAACCTTTTATAACCCGCGCCACTTCGACGGCCGCTTCTCCGAGGACGGGGAGCCGATGACTGATGACGTCCCGCGGCCGCGGGGCGGAAGGAGGTCTCCACGATGCCCAAGCCAATGTACGTTCGCTTCGAGATGCCGAAAGAGCTCGTCGACAAGACGTATCAATCGATCGAGCTCGCGAAGGAGAGCGGGAAAGTCCGCAAAGGGACGAACGAGGTCACGAAGCTCGTCGAGCGAGGCGAGGCGCAGTTCGTCGTGATGGCGGAGGACGTCCAGCCGGAGGAGATCCTCGCGCACATGCCGCTCCTCTGCGAAGAGAAGGGCGTGCCGTACGCCTACGTGCCGAGTAAGCAGGAGCTCGGCGTCGCGGTGGGCCTGGGCAAGGCGACCGCCTCGATCGCGATCCTCGACGCGGGCAAAGCGAAGCCCGTCATCGACGACGTCGCCTCGAAGATCCGCGCGATGAAGAAGTGACGAGTCCTCGGACACGCGAGTGAGAGAACATGGCGGACGATGACAGCATTCCCGCGGAGGTCGTCGAGGTCGTCGGCCGGACCGGGATGACGGGCGAAGCGGTTCAGGTCAAGGTCCGTGTCCTCGACGGTCGCGACAAAGGCCGCATCATCACGCGCAACGTGAAGGGGAGCATCCAGGTCGGGGACGTCCTCATGCTCCGCGAGACCGCGCGCGAGGCCCGCAAGCTCTCGGTCCGGTGAGACGATGCCGACCCGACGCTCGTGCTCCTTCTGCGGCAATGAGATCGAGCCGGGCACCGGTAAAATGTTCATCCGCAAAGATGGGACCGTCTTCCTCTTCTGCTCCCACAAGTGCCAGGCGAACATGCTGAAGCTCGGTCGCGTGCCGCGGTGGACGCCTTGGACGCAAGCGTTCCGTCGGGCGGCCGGCCGGGTGGCCGCCGAAGAAGCCGTCGCGGTCGCGGAGGAAGCCCCCGCGGCGGGAGCGCTCGCGGTGGAGATCACCATCGAGACCCCGAAGGGAAAAGACATTCCGGCCGACCTGTCGGACTTGATCGACAAGCGGATCGGACCGGACCTTCCGCGAGGAGAACTCGAGCGGCACTACTCCGACTTCGTCGCGAGCAACGCATTCCACACGTCGATCGTCGGCTGGTCGAAGAAGAAGCACGGCGCCAAACCGGTCACGCGAATCGACAAGGCGGAGTTCCTCGCGTGGAAAGATTCCCCGGAAGGGCGACGGTCCTTCAAGTCCTGGCTCGACGGCCGATGGCAAGAGGTGAAAGGCCGCAAGCGGGAGCCGGCGGAGGAAGAGGAGGCGCCCGCTCCCACCGCGAAGAAGGCGAGGAAAGGGAAGTGAACGTGACCGAGCGGACCTTCGTCCTCCTGAAGCCGGACGCGGTGCAACGCGGCCTCATCGGGGAAGTCGTCACCCGATTCGAGCGCCGGGGTCTCAAGGTTACCGCGATGAAACTCGTCCGGGTGAGCCGGTCCCTCGGGGAAACGTACTACGCAGAGCACAAGGGGAAACCGTTCTTTGAGCCTCTGATGAAGTACATCGCCGCGGGGCCTGTCGTCGCGATGGTCCTCGAAGGCGACGGCGCGGTCGCGGCAGTCCGAAAGATGATGGGGAAGACGAATTCCGCGGAGGCGGAACCCGGCACGATACGCGGGGATCTAGCGCTCACGGTCGGTCGCAATGTGATCCACGGTTCCGATTCGGGCGAGAGCGCGAAACGGGAAATCTCTCTGTTCTTCAAGCCCGATGAGATTCATGCGTACACGCGGATCGACGAGTCCTGGTTAAGGGACTAGTCGGGCCCACCGACGGATGGCCGACTTCGAACCTCGCACCGGAGAAACGACGCGGAGTTAGCCGGTTCGGAATCACTTGGTTCTGGCACGGATGCCGGCCCAGAATTCCTCGCCAGTCTTCCCCATCGCATCGTGATGGTAGGGAAGGAATCCTTTCACAAGCGCCCGCACGAATCTGCTTTTCGATGTACCGCCCGCCCGGACCTTGGCGGCCGCCCAGAGCCCAATACCTCCCAGGACGCCAACGGAGAGAGCAATCCCTTCCGAGACGACGAGATCGAGAATCGTGTATCCAGGCATCCACAGGGGCGAGAGCCCAATCACGACGCCAAGGATCACGCCGAGCCCCCCCACACTTCGTATCTGATACCACAGCGGGCGATCCTGACGAGTGGGAGCCATGCCGAAACCTCGATCCCTCCATATTGGCATAATACTTCGGTCAGAGGTTTCCGTCGATGATACGGACCGCATCCTTCTAATAGCGACGGATTCTTGGTCCGTCGGCGATGGCTTCCATTCGCCAGCCCATCGTGTCCGTCCTGGGACACGTGGACCATGGCAAGACGACCCTCCTAGATCGGATTCGCGGGACCGGCGTGGCCGGTCGCGAGGCCGGCGGGATCACGCAGCACATCGGGGCAACGGAGGTCCCGCTCGCGGCGATCCTCAAGATGTGCGGGGACCTCGTCAAAGGGCGATCGTTCCGCATCCCCGGCCTCCTCTTCATCGACACACCGGGCCACGTGGCCTTCTCGACCTTGCGCGCTCGCGGCGGCGCGCTCGCCGACCTCGCGGTCCTCGTCATCGATGTCAACGAGGGATTCCGCCCGCAGACGATCGAGAGCCTGAACATCCTCCGGCGGTACAAGACCCCGTTCGTCGTCGCGGCGAACAAGATCGACATGGTGCCCGGGTGGCGAAAGCACGAGGGCCAACCATTCGTCCGCTCGTACCAGGACCAACCGGAATCCGCGCGGGAGGAACTCGACCGCCGCATGTATGAACTCGTCGGTCGACTGTTCGAGCACGGATTCTCCGCCGACCGATACGACCGGATCGAGGACTTCACGACGAACCTCGCGGTGATCCCAGTCAGCGCGAAGTTCGGCGAGGGCGTCCCGGACCTGCTGCTCACCCTCATCGGCCTCGCCCAGCGGTTCCTCGAAGAACAACTCGCGACCGCGGAAGGGCCGGCGGTCGGCACGATCCTCGAGGTCAAGGAGGAGAAGGGCCTCGGAATCACACTCGACGCGATCATCTATCAGGGCACGCTCTCGAAGGGCGACACGATCGTCTTCGGGACCGCGGGCAAGCCGGGGACAACGAAGGTGAAGGCGCTCCTGAAGCCGAAGCCCCTGGATGAGATCCGGGACCCGCAGGAACGGTTCGACTCGGTGAAGAGCGTCTCCGCGGCGGCCGGAGTCAAGCTTGTCGGGAGCGGGCTCGAGAAGGCCGTCGCGGGCGCCCCGATTCGCGCGGCGAAGGGCAATGTGGCCGCCGTCGTCGAGGAGGTCGCGAAGGAATCCCAGGTCCACATCGAGACGCAGGATGAAGGGATCCTTGTGAAGGCGGATGCGATCGGTTCCCTCGAAGGCCTCGCGTACGAGTGCAAGCAGGCGTCGATCCCGATCAAGTTCGCCCGGATCGGACCCGTCTCGCGTCGGGACGTCACGGATGCCGCGACGGCGAAGAATCCATTGAACCGCGCGATCCTCGCCTTCAACCTGGAGATTCTCCCAGACGCGAAGACCGCCCTTCGAGAACACGCGGACCTGAAGCTGCTCGAAAACGATGTGATCTACCGTCTCATCGAAGGCTATCAAGCTTGGCGGGACGAGCGGAAGCGACAGTTAGCCGAAGCGGGTCGCAAGGAGATCGCGTACCCGGCGAAGCTCCTCTTCCTCGGCGAACATGTGTTCCGGACCTCGAAGCCCGCGATCTTCGGCGTCCGCGTGTTGGCCGGTCGAGTCCGTCCGGGAGAATCGATCATGCGGGCGGACGGTCGGCCTCTCGGGCGCATCAAGACGATCCGGAGCGGGGAGAAGACCCTCGAAGGCGCCAACCAGGGACAGGAAGTCGCGATCTCGGTGGACGGCATCACGATCGGCCGGCAGATCAACGGCGGCGACGTCCTGTACGTGGACCTCCCGGAAGCGGATGCCCGCGCACTTCGGGGGCGGACGGACCTGACCCACGACGAGCTTTCGGCGCTCGATGAGATCTGCGCAATCAAACGGAAGGAGGACCCTTTTTGGGGAATGTAGGAGAGTTCCAAGCGCAATTGCCGCAGCGCCACCTGTGCAAGGACTGCGACAAGTGGTACGGCCAGGAGGACGACGAGTACGGCCCCTGCATGTACAAG
>VBLV01000061.1:0-2094 GCA_005879045.1 Methanobacteriota archaeon
GCAAAGGATTATTTGGCGCGGAGCCCGTAGGCGGGAATGGAGAAGCGCATGCCGTCTCGACGGAAGTCCCGGGCCGCAAAACGCCGCACGTTCGATGTGATCAACCCGGCGACGGGGAAGGCCCTTGCGTCGTACCCGATCGCGACGGCACCGCAAGTCCGCGCGAAAGTCGAGGCCGCCCGCGACGCATTCCGATCCTGGTCCCGTCTCGATCCGAAGGAGCGCGCGGCCTACCTGCTGCGATTCGCCGAAGTCCTCCGGAAACACAAGGACGGGTACGCGGAAACGATGACCCTCGAGATGGGCAAGGTCATCCGCGAGTCGATCGCCGAGGTCGAGAAGTGCGCCTGGGCCGCCGAATACTTCGGGGAAAACGGGCCGGGCTTCCTGCAACCCGAGCTCGTCGCGACCGATGCGATGCGGTCCTACATCGCGTTCCATCCTCGCGGCGTCCTCGGGTCGATCATGCCGTGGAACTTCCCGATGTGGCAGATCGTCCGGTTCGCAGTGCCGGCCCTCATCGCCGGCAACACGGTCGTCGTGAAGCCCGCGAGCGCGTCGCCGCAGTCTGGGTGCAACTTAGAGACAGCGTTTCGCGAAGCGGGCCTCCCCGATGGCGTCTTCCAGATCGTCGTTGGAGACCGAACGACTGCAACTGCCCTGATCCACTCTCCGGTCTCCGTCGTTAGCCTGACTGGATCCGTCCGGACCGGGGTCTACGTCGCCCGCGAGGCTTCGAAGGATCTGAAGAAAGTCGTCCTCGAGCTCGGCGGATCGGATCCGTTCATTGTGGCGGGTGACGCCGACCTAGATGCAGCGGCGAACGGCGCGGTCGCGGGACGGTTCGTCAACTGCGGACAGTCTTGCATCGCCGCCAAACGTTTCTTCGTCGTGGATTCCGCGGTCGATGAGTTCCTCACGAAGTTCGCGCAGAGAATGCGGCGACTTCGCGTCGGCGATCCGCTCGATCCGACGACCGACGTGGGACCCCTCGTCAGCGAGCACCAGCGCGATGAGATCGAAAGCCAGGTGAAGGACGCGGTGGCAAAAGGCGCGAAGGTCGAGGTTGGCGGAAAACGTAGCCGCCGGGAGGGCTGGTATTTTGAGCCCACCCTCCTTAGCCACGTGACCAAAGCGATGCGCGTACTCCGCGAGGAGACGTTCGGGCCGGTCGCACCCGTGGTGGCGGTGCCGAACCTGCACACCGCGATCGCGGAGGCGAACGACTCCGAGTTCGGCCTCGGCGCGAGCATCTGGACGAAAGACCTCGCCCGCGCGGACGAACTCGCCCGCGAAATCGAATCCGGGATGGTATTCGTCAACGGCGCCGTGAAATCGGACCCGCGCATGCCGTTCGGCGGCGTGAAACACAGCGGGATCGGACGAGAGCTGAGTCGATACGGCCTGCTCGAGATGGTGAACATCAAGACCGTGGAGGTGTTTCCCGCGAGGGGCACGGGCGAAGCCGCACAGCCGGTCGAATGAGACCGCGACCCGCCTTCCATCCACGACGGGCAATCGGAGAATCATCCTCACAACAACGGCCAGATCCCGGTGATCCGAATCTGAGCCGCAGGGTCCTTGCAATCCGTGCTCGGGTAGATGCCAACCCCGACCAAGGTCATCGCATGGGCGGGCACCGAGATGCCCGTGACCCTGATCGGCGCGCCTCCCGTGCGGACTTCAACCCAGATCGTGACCTCTTCGTCCGCACCGTTATACGCCGATACATACAACCTCATCAGGTTCGTCTGGCCCGGGACGCAAGGATTATCGGACGCGAATCCCGAACTCCCAAAGCCGTTGGCCTGGGCCGAAACATGCGATCGGTAAATCGCGTCGAGGCCGAGGGAGCCGATGCCGACCAACGCGACCACGAGCAACGCGGCGGCGGTCAAGGTCCGCCAATGGTTGGCCTTCACCGTGCCAGAGGTCTCGAGCGGGCGGAACCGACGTCGGGCGAAACGCCATGCTATCAGCCCGAGGCCCGCCCCGGACCCTGTTGCGGCGAGGACTGCCACGGAGGGGGCGAGGAACGGATAGGGGCGCGGAGCCACGATCCGGAGGGACCCGGAGGTCCGATAGCTGAGGTCG
>VBLV01000061.1:2181-6579 GCA_005879045.1 Methanobacteriota archaeon
TCCCGCGGAGCGACCATCGGAGGCCAGAAGGGTGGGCCCGACTCGCCTAGAGGATAGTGCAAGAAAACCGCAAAGACCGGTCCCTGCCAGATTAACGCCCCCGTGGATCGGTTCGTTATCGATTCGACCAGCTCGGGTCGTATCGATTCGGCGGCCGAGAGCCAGAATGATCGGGACAGGCCGGCGCGGTACGTCGTATTGTCGAAGGGAAAATCCTGACTCACCAACGTGAGCGTCCTCTCCGGCCCGTAAACGAGCGAAGGAAGCGAGACCACCAGGAGGAGGACAAGTCCCGCCGAAAGGAGGACGATAATCACTCGAGGCGCTATGCCTCGTCGCCATGCTGCGCTGGCGGGAGGCTCCATCGTCGGCAACGGTTCCTCCACGCGCTCGAATTCCGAGGTCGACTATGTAAGCACTTTGTTTAGTTCCGATGCACCGACGTGGAAGGCGGCAGCCAGGGGACGCTGAGGGGGAGATTCGAACTCCCGAGGGCCTTGCGGCCCACCAGATCTCAAGTCTGGCGCGTTGGACCGAGCTTCGCTACCTCAGCGCCTCGCCATCGTCCGAGGTGAGAAATACCTTCTCTCGGCCACTCAGTGGGAGGACCGCAACGGCTCGACATCGAGTTCGAACGCCATCACAGGTTGGGCCAGGGTGTAGGTTTCCAGGATTCGCGGGTGGATCTCCCCGAATCGACCGATCTCGCGACCGTCCAGCCTGATGGAGGCCGCGCGTCCGGGAAGGAAATTCGCGTCCTCGACCGGATCCACGTTCGCGGCCCGACCGACGTCCCGCATCAGGCTGAGGACCAGCGACTTGGCCTCCGTGAAGGACGCCTTGTGATGGATCGAGGCCGCCCCGATGCGCCGCACGTTCCTCGCCTCCATGACGACGTCCGCGATTTCGAAGATCCGTTGCGGCAGTTCGCGGTGCTTGTTTAATCGGAAGATATTGATCAGTGCCGGGAGCATCGATGAGCGAAGGGTCGTGAGATCCTCGTTCAGCGGGTTCCGGATCTGGACGCGGTCCGGCGTCTCGAAGGCGTCCTTTGTGGACGCGACCGTGAGCGACATGACCTCCTGGTATCCGTAGCCCACGAGCAGGACGCGCAAGGTCTCCGCGAAGTCGTTCGCCTCGAGCGATTCGCCGATCGTCTGGCGGTGCGGGAGGCCTCGCGGATACCGGTCGTATCCCGAGGCGATCGCCAGGTCTTCGACGAGGTCCACCTCGTGGAGGATGTCGAGCCGATACGCCGGCGAGAGGACCGAGATCGCGTCTCCACTCGCGCGCGCATCGTGGCGCATCCTCCGAAGGAAGTCGACCGCCTCCCCCGGTTTCAGCGAGAGCCCGAGGAGTTCGTTCGCGCGGTCCAGGCGGACCGAGTGCGGCCGGGGCGAGAGATCCGGCGTCTCGAGCGTTCGGTCCGCGTACTTCGTCCGGACGGTCTGGATCCGCCCTCCGCGCTCGGCGAGCGCCGTCGAGAGAATCGCGAGGCAGCCGCTCACCGCCTCGAGGTCCGTCCCGGTGACGTCGATGAACAGGTTCCGCGTGTCCGGCGTGAGCTGGGTCACGATCCCGTTAATCACGGGAGGGAAGCTCAACACCTGGCCGCGCGCGTCCGTGATGATGGGGAAGACCGGCTGCGAGGCGACGAGGTGCGCGTACTCGCGGCCTTTCTCGTGCTTCGTCAGGATTTCCAGGAGATCCATTTCCTGCGCCATACCGAGTGGCGTGAAGCGGACGTCCGGCGGGAGGACCGCCTTGTAAGTGTACGGCGGGGTGACCTTGTCCATATCGTGGATGCCGATCGCGACCTTCTTGCGTCGCCGGCCGACCGTCAGGTGGAGCTTTTCCTGGAGGTCGACGAGGGACCGCAGGAGGGCGTCCTCGAACTCGAGACCGCGGACGATGCCGCCGACCGCGTACGGGCGGACGTCGGCCACGCTTCGATCCACGATGAAGTCGATTCCGGAGGCCTCGGCTCGGTACACCGGCAGCCCGACCTCCATCCCGAGGAACCCGCGAAGCCCGCGGGCGATCCCTTCGATTGAATAGAGGTCCGGCCGGTTCGGGAAGACGTCAAAGGTCATCACATCGCCTTGGACGCCCTCGGGACCCGCGCCCATGAACGTGATCCGGTCGACGAACTCCTCGATGGACAGCGACTTGCCGACGAGCTCTACGAGGTCGTCGTGCCGCACGTCGACATGCGTCAAGGAGGGCTCCGATGTATTCTCGCTATTTATACAGTTTCAAGGGACGGAAAAGGAGAAGGAAGGACCTGTCTTCTCGGGCACACATCGCGGGGCGGAACCTCATGGAGACCCAGAAGACAATCGGAATCGCGGGCGTGGGCAAGATGGGCGAAGCGCTCGTCCGGGGCCTGATCGTCGGGCGGGTCGTCCCAGCGTCGAGGATCCTCGTCAGCGACGCGATCCCAGCCCGCGCGAAGGAGATCGCCGCGAAACACGGCGTCACCTCGCTTGGGACCGTCGCGGACCTCGCGCGGGAATCGGACATCCTCGTCCTCGCGGCGAAGCCGAAAGACATGCCCGCCCTCGTCACCGGGATCGCGAGCCACGTGAAACGGGACGCGCTGGTCATCACACTGGCGGCGGGCGTCCGCACCGCGTTTGTCGAGAAGTCGCTCAACGGGAGAGGCCGGGTCGTGCGGATCATGCCGACCCTCGCCTGCGCCGTGGGCGAGGGAGCGACCGCGTTCGCTTTGGGGCGGAGCGCGACCGAGCACGATGCGCTCGTCGTCGAGGAGATCTTCGGCGCGATCGGTCGGGTGACGATGGTCGACGAGCCGATGCTCGACGCGGTGACCGGCCTCAGCGGGAGCGGTCCGGGGTTCATTGCGGCCCTCGCTCACTCGATGATCGAAGGCGGGGTCCGGTCCGGGTTGCCGCGGGACGTCGCGTACAAGCTCGCACTTCAGACGATGAAAGGGACCGCGGAACTCCTCTTGATCGACGGCCTCGAGCCGATGCAGCTGTTCCGGATGGTCGCGACGCCGAACGGGACGACCGAGGCGGGCTGGGCCGTCATGGAGAAGCGCGGGGTCCCGCCGGCCATCAGCGATGCGATCATCGCTGCATCGAAGCGCGCCGCGGAACTCGCGGCCGAAGTCGCAAAGGCGCACGGATAGAGGCAGGTCGTCCGCTCGGACGGGGTGTCGGCTCGAGTGAAGCGAACGCCACGATGCGGCCTTGGCCCCGAAGAAAAGAAAAGAGACGCTGGCCGCGGCTAGTGAGCCACGGTAGCAGCGCCCTTGGCACCGGCTTTCGCGACGGCGGACACGGCCGCGCCGATTCCACCGCCTGCAGCGCCCCCCGCCAATGCGTTCTTCACGGCCGTCACGACTTCGTAGCCGTGGGTCGTCGGCGGGATGTGCTGGAGCGCAATCGCGAGTCCGGGGACGTCCCCGTGCGTTGCGGCGGACGCGGCCCCGAGTGCGACGGCTCCAATCGCGGCTCCGATGGCGGCTGCGATCCCGAGGGATATCATCCGTCACCTCCACCTCCGGTCGGGATGTCGCCGAGTAAGACCCTTATGGTACGGCCATCGAAGGTACAAATTCGGCATTGCGGCCGAAGAGGCGGCAGCAGGAGGCGAGTTGCACCTACCTCTGTTTAGAGGTAGACTCCATCGCTCGACTACCTTCCCGGCGTGGTAGCATTTTTACTCAATTGAGTAAAAAGCCCGATGGGCGGCTTCGACTGTGCGACGCAACCCACTCAAGGGCTCGGTCAGAATCACGGCTTGGTGGTCCCGACAAGCGCGGCGAGGCGCTCCGCGACGCTCTTGATCTTGTCCCGGAAGGGGGCGATCTTCGACCGATCGGAACGGCTCAGGTCCTCCAAGTAGGAGGCGTAGCCGACCATCTCGTTCAGCATGTCCTCCACCGTCTGCGCTTTGCGGCCCGGCATCCCGAATGGCCACTCGAGCTCTTCCTTCGCTTTGGCGGTCAGCTCGTACCGCCCGTCGTCGCGCTTCTTGAGGAGCTCCTCCTGGGTCATCTGGTCCAGGAGCGGGTAGACGGAACCCGGGGACGGCCTCCACCAGCCTTGCGTCATCGTCTCGATCTCGTCCATGATCTCTGCGCCGTTCTTCGGCGCGTTCGCGAGGATCGAAATGATCCACGTGCGCAAACCTCTGCGGCGGTGCATCATCCAGCGAAAAGGGGGAAACATGTGCTTCGGAAATCGTATCGGATAACCGATATTTATCCCTTACCACTCGAATCGCTTTTCCGGTATCGGAAATCCGATATCCCTAAATACGGCCCACACCATAGGCCTCGCGGTGGCATCCACCATGGCAAGCATGCAAGCGGATCATGACTGGAATCGGCATCGAAGGTTCATCGGTTGGGGAATCGCAGCGTTCGTC
>VBLV01000062.1 GCA_005879045.1 Methanobacteriota archaeon
GAGGAATTGAAATTGGTCCGGCGTCCGAACGTACCCGGGCCGTCCGCGGTTGATGACGCCATCTCGATCGAGAAACACCGTCGGACTGTTGGAACCGGATGCATGCGGAGCCAAGCCGTGACGCTTCACTTCCAGGGCGGCCCGGGCCTCATTCGATTGAAGGAAGAAGTCGACGAGGGCCCATTTCGCGAACGGATTGCGGGTGAGGGTGAGCGCCTTGTCGACGGTGAACCACGCAGCATCCTCGATCTCGTCCGGTTTCAGGCGGAACGCTTCGGAATCGAGGTGGCCCTTGTACACGAACCCGAGCGTGTACGCTGGCTTGCCGGGGAACCCGGAGACGTAGACGTTCAGAAGGCCATCGAGGACGATGTCCACTCCAATCTCCTCTTCGGCCTCGCGCTCCACTCCGACCTCGGGGCTCTCGCCGTAGTCCATGAATCCGCCGGGGACGTTCCAATAGCCTTTCGAGAACCCGCGGACCGCTTTGACCATCAACGCCCGTGGCCCTTTCGAGAGGATGACCTCCGAGACGCATCGGATCATCGTGGTGTAGATCGCTCGCTTCACGAGCGGGTCGACGTCGCTACGCTCGAAAATCGCGTCTCGACCGAACCACTCGTCCGGATGGTGATCGAGCAGCGGCTTTTCCCGCAAGACGCGGTAATCGCCGAAGTCCATCACGCCGTTGGGCTCGGTCCGAAACGGGAGCGTCTCGCCGACGCGGGGGAACCGGAGCGTGCCACGATCACGAACGAGGTAGACTTGGCCATCCGTCTCGACGAAGACGTGGTCGCGGTTTGGCTTCCGACCCATGCAAAGGCATCCATGCCCATGCGTTATATAAAATGCTCACGGGAGGAGTTCGTCAAGAATACGCCGAGTCCGCTAGAACGCGGAAGCGGCGGACGGCCGGCCTACCCTCGAACCTTCAGCGCGACGGAGACGCCATCCCGAAGCGGAACGATCGCGGCGATCATCCGCGGGTCCTTCGACAGCCGTTCGTTGTAGGTCCGGATGGCCTGCGTCTCCTTCGATCGATCTTTGCGGGCCACATCGCCGCCCCACAAGACGTTGTCCGTCACGAGGAGTCCACCAACGCGAAGGCGCTCGATCGCGGGGTCCAAGACTGCGGGATATCCGGCCTTGTCGATGTCGTTGAAGATGTAGTCGAAAGGACCTTTGAGGTCTTTCAGAATTCCCTGCGCGTCGCCGACGAGAATCTTGACCTTCGACGCGACGCCGGTCTTCTCCATGTTCTTCCGGGCAATCGCGGCCGTCTCGGGATTGTGCTCGACGGTGATGAGCTCCCCGTCGTCGGGCAGCGCGCGAGCGAGCCACGTGCCCGAGTATCCGATCGCGGTGCCGAGCTCGAGGATCCGGCGTGCGCGGATCGAGCGCGCGAGGATATGGAGGAAACTTCCCTCCGCTGCGGCGACGATGGGCCAGTCTTCCTTTTCGCCCTGTTGTTCCACGGCCCGCAACGCCGGGTCCCCTCGGTTCGCCAAGCCATCGATGTACTCGTCGATTTCCTCGTATACGATGCCGCGCGGCACGCCACCACCGCCGCGACGAGCGTCGTGTTCCGGTATGAACCTTCGCGGTCGCTTGACAAACGCTTATCCCACATGAGCCGCCATCGAGGCTCGGGATGGGATATGTGCAAGCTCACGAAGACGGACAGCGCCGTCTTGTCGTTGTATCTGGAGACGCAGTATGTGAACGAGACCATGGCGCGCGGCTACGTGGTCCCTCCGAATCTCGACTTGCCCGCCCCGGTCCGATCAAAGGTCACGGGTTGAGGGATTCCGGGACCGGCGTCCGCACAATTCCGTCGAGCGCATCCGCGCGATGCTCCATCGTCGTGGCCTTCTGGAAGAGATATCGCGATCGATCCTGAAGTCGGTTCGCTTTCACTCGAGCCCTCGCGGCTTTGTGTCGCAGTTTCGCCGCCTTTGCCCGATCCCGGAGTTCGTGCTCGGGCGCCTTCGGCCGAGGCGACGGCGGGAACACGGCACGCTGCGACGGCGCAGACGTCGGCACGCTGTCCTGGCCTGACTCCATGGCGCCTCGAACGCCGCGCCCGGGGATAAGAGTTGTGGGGTGCGCTTCGCGCAACACGAAAATAGCGGCCCGACCTTCCTGCCGCCCCGTGAAGATCTACGTCGAAGCATACGGTTGCACCCAGAATTACGGGGAAGTCCGGCTCATGCAACAGGCCCTGCTCGGGAGCGGCCATACGATCACGACCGAGGAGGCCGACGCGGACGCTCACGTCCTCGTAACGTGCACTGTCGTCGAGACGACGGAGAGAAAGATGGCGCGTCGCATGGAGGAGCTGGCGGTGTACGAGAAGCCGTTCGTCGTCGCGGGCTGCATGGCCGCGGCCCAGAGGGACCGTGTGCAATCCATCGTACCACGAGCCAAGCTGCTGCCGCCGCGAAAGTGGCCGCAGATCGTCGAGTTGCTCGGTGCGGGGACGGCATGCGGCGACCGTGCGGCGGAGATCGAGTCGACCTCATTCGGATGGAGGGACGCAATCGTCCCGATCGCCCAAGGATGCGCGGGACGTTGCACGTATTGCATCACGCGAGTCGCCCGCGGGCGGGTCGCTTCGTACGCCATCGATGCGATTGTCGGGGAGGTCCGTCGGCACGTCGACCGTGGCGTGAGGGAAATCAAGCTGACAGGGCAGGACACCGCGGCATACGGTCTCGACGCCGGCACGAACCTTGCGGCGCTGTTGCGCGCCGTCGACGGCATTCCGGGAGATTTCCGCGTCCGAGTCGGCATGGCGGACCCCTTGACCGTCTACCCGATCCAAGACGATCTCGTGGACGCGTACGCGTCGGAAAAGGTGTTCAAATTCTTGCACCTCCCCGTCCAAAGCGGGGACGACGAAATCCTCGAGGCGATGCGCCGGCAGTACACGGTCTCACAGTTCGAGGAAATCGTCCAGACATTCCGCAGCGCGTGCCCGGCCATCACGCTCTCGACCGACGTCATCGTGGGCTTTCCGGGCGAATCCGAGGGGCAGTTCGAAGCCACCATGGAACTCGTCCGTCGAGTGCGACCGGACATCGTGAATGTCACTCGCTTTTCGCCGCGCGAGGGTACGCCGGCGGCAACGATGCCCGGCCGAATCGTGGGATGGAGGGTGAAAGAGCGTTCGCGGCGACTCACCCGTCTTCGGTTTCAGATTTCCCGCGACGGGCACGAACGATTCGTCGGCCGGGAGGTCGAGGTGCTCGTCACGGAGCTGGGGAAGCCGGGCACCATCCTCGCGCGGACACCGGAATACCGACAAGTCGTTTTGCGGGAGCCCGCGACGATCGGCGAATTTCTCCGGGTGAAGATCGATGGCGCGCGGGCGACGGATCTCTCCGGCCACGTGTTGACCAATGGACTTTATACGCCGGCGCAAATCCACGCTGGCAGCCCCGTGGTGTAGTGGCCAAGCATTCGGGTCTTTGGAACCCGCGACGGCAGTTCGAATCTGCCCGGGGCTATTCGGATGAAGGCCCGTGCGCAGCTCCGGCTCACGTTCGACGATGTGGCCACCGCCGAGGCCGTGGCCTCATCCGTCTCCCTGGACGACGAAGGATACATTGAGACCACGAGGCGTGGACGCACGATCACCGCGAAGTCGACGGCGGACGGCCCGATGAGCCTGCTCCACACCCTCGACGACTACCTCGCCTGCGTCAGCGTCGCGGAGCGGACGGCGCGGGAGGCACGCCCTCGCGAACGTGCGCGGCGACGCCCCGCTTGAAGGCAAGCATCTCCCGTCGGTTCATCGTGGATTGCGCGACGGCGCACAGTTCGTCGGCCGGCGAGACGACGAGGGCCTCGTCCCCCGGACGAATCTCTGGATCTGCGTCCCGCACGAACTT
>VBLV01000063.1:0-394 GCA_005879045.1 Methanobacteriota archaeon
GGATCCCCGAGGACGCTGGCGACGTCCGAGAAGATCGGATATTTTGCCCGGATGAGTTTCGACTGCTCGAAATCACGATGTCGGCTCAACGCGCCGATTCGCAACCGATCGCCGCGTTCCTCGATGAACGCGAGGCCCGGCAGATCGTTGATGTCCACGAGCACACGTGGGTTGGCGAGGCGCAGTTTGAGCACCGGGATGAGGCTCTGACCGCCCGCGAGGACCTTCGCCCGATTCCCATTCTCGCGGAGAACTTGGATTGCCTTCGCCAGAGTCTGAGGTCTCACGTAGTCGAAAGAATGAGGTTGCATCGCCCTCCCCGCCGTGCCACGAATCCGCACGCGTTTGTTTAAAGCTTCCGCCGAAGGGTGATTTCAGCAGGAGAACTAGCCGG
>VBLV01000063.1:430-7270 GCA_005879045.1 Methanobacteriota archaeon
TCCGTCCGGCTTGTGGGGTACATCCCGACCGTATTTCGTCGCGAGGACATCGGCCATGATGGCCAGGGCGAGCTCCGGAGGCGTTCGGGCGCCAATGTCCAGGCCGATCGGGGCATGTAGTCTCGACAGGAACGGTTGCGGGACCCCTCGCCGCTCGAGTTCCTCCATGTCCTTCCGCAACCGTCGCCGACTCGCCAGGAGTCCGACGAACCTCGCGTTCGTCTTCGAGAGCGATTCGAGGATGTCCACGTCTCGCTCGCCTTTGGTCAGGACGACAATCGAGTCCCGATTCCCGATGGGGATCGTCTTCGGGTCCACGACGGCGGACTTCACGATCGCGTCCGGTGCCTCCCGGAGGTCCGGCATCGGGTCCACCACGACGACCTCGAACCCCAACGCCTTCGCTTGGTGCACGAGGGCGTCCTCGACGTCGTCGCGGCCGCCTTGGCCGACCAGGATTACGCGTTCTGTCGGAAGCATCGGCTCCACGAAGACCTCCAGGGTGCCGCCGCAATCCGTCTCCACGTAGATTTCGTCCTCGCTCGATTCCCGCATCGTGCCCGCGACCGCCTTCACGGCATCGACGAGGTGCACGCGCACGACCCGCGGGCTCCCGTCGAGCATCGCGCGCAGGGCGACTTCGCAGATCGGACCTTCTGGGCATCCGCCTCCCAGCGTCCCGCGGACGACGTCTCCGCGGCCGGAGATGAGGATCTTGAAGCCGGGCTTGGCCAGCGTCGAGCCTTCCGTCTTCGTCACGGTGGCGACCGCGAACGCCTCCCGCCGCGATGCGAGGTCGTTCAGACGCTCCGTGTATTCCGGGGTCTTCACGAAAAGGAGAGCACGGCCGCGCGCAATCTACCTTTCGCCAGTTTCCCCGGACGGAGACAAGAAGATAAGCCGTCTCCGCTTCCTCGGGACGTGGCCTCCCGCGGGCGGCGGATGGGCGTCCGGCGCGTGAGCTCGGTCCCGTTCGGACTCGGCTTCACGAAGCCCCACAACTACCGCGAAGTCCTCCGGTCCGCTTGGAATAACAAGCGTCGGCCGTTCTTCACGTGGCGCATTCTCCGCGACGGCGTCTGCGACGGCTGTGCCCTCGGGACCACGGGCCTGCGGGATTTCACGATGGAAGGGATCCATCTCTGCACGGTTCGCCTCGACCTGCTCCCACTGAACACGATGGGCTCCCTGCGCACGCGGCGCCTCGAGGACGTCAAGGCGTTGCGATCGAAGTCGTCCCAGGACCTTCGGGAACTCGGCCGCCTGCCGTACCCGATGATCCGCCACCGAGGGAACCGCGGCTTCCGGCGGATCTCCTGGGACGACGCGTTCCAATTTGCGGCCCGACAGATCCGGGCGACGAGCCCCGACCGTCTCGCGTTCTTCATCACGTCCCGAGGGATGACGAACGAATCGTACTACGTCGCAAACAAAGTGGCGCGGTTCCTCGGCACGAACCACATCGACAATTCCAGCCGGCCATGCCATTCGCCCAGTACCACCGGTCTGAAGGACACGATCGGAGTCGCGGCCTCCACCTGTTCGTACTCGGATTGGATCGGCACCGATCTGATCGTCTTCTTCGGTTCGGACGTCCCGAACAACCAGCCCGTGACGATGAAGTACCTGTACTACGCGAAGAAGCAAGGCACGAAGGTCGCGGTCGTGAATCCGATGCAGGAGCCCGGGCTCGAGCGGTACTGGGTGCCGTCCGTGCCCGGCAGCGCGCTCTTCGGCACGCGCTTCGCCGACGAGTTCTTCGCGATCCACACGGGCGGCGACATCGCCTTCATCAACGGCGTCCTGCGGCACCTGATCGAGAACCGCTGGGTCGACGACGACTTCATCGAGAAACACACGACGGGCTTCTATCCGGTCCGCGTCGAGGTCGCGTCGCAAACGTGGGAACAGCTCGAACGGCAGGCGGGCGTCTCGAAGGATCGGATGCTCGACTTCGCCCGGATGTACCACGAAGCCAAGTCGGCGATCTTCGTCTGGAGCATGGGCATCACCCACCACCGGTTCGGCGTGGACAACGTCAAAGCGATCGTGAATCTCGGGCTCGCCCGCGGGATCGTCGGGCGAGAGAAGTGCGGCCTCATGCCAATCCGCGGCCACAGCGGCGTCCAAGGCGGCTCCGAGATGGGGGCGCAGCCCGCGGCGTACGGCCTCGGCTTCCCGGTCGACGACGAACACGCGGATCGGTTCGCGAAGCTCTGGGGCTTCCGGCCTCCGACGATGCCCGGCATGACGGCGGTCGGCATGATCGATGCGGCCCACGAGCGCCGCCTCGATGTGCTCTACCTCGCGGGCGGCAACTTCCTCGAGACGTTGCCGGAGCCGGAGTACGTCCGCACGGCCCTCGAACGCATTCCGCTCCGGATTCATCAAGACCTCGTCGTCACGAGTCAAATGCTCGTCGAACCTGAGGAGACAGTCCTCCTGTTCCCCGCGCAGACTCGATACGAACAGCGCGGTGGAGGCACGGAGACGTCGACAGAGCGACGCGTCTACTTCTCGCCCGAAATCCCGGGTCGCCGGATTGGGGAGAGCCGGCCGGAGTGGGAACTCTTCATGGACCTGGCGGAGCGGTCGCTCCCGGATTCGGCCCACCTCATCCATTTCGACGACGCCGCGGCAATCCGCCGGGAAATCGCAAAAGCCATCCCGACGTACCAGGGGATCGAGAAATTGAGCGCCAAAGGCGATGCGTTCCAGTACGGCGGCCCGCGACTGTGCGAGGGCGGGGTATTCCCGATGCCGGACGGGAGGGCCCGATTCTCCGTCATGGCATTGCCGGACGCAGACATCCCGGCGGGACAATTCCTCCTCAGCACGCGCCGCGGCAAACAATTCAACTCAATGATCCACGGGGAGGTCGACCTCCTGCTCGGCGCACGTCGGAGCGATGTCCTCATGTCCGTGGAGGATGCGAAAGAGCTCGGCGTGGCGGACCGAGATGAGGTCCTCATTTCGAACGACCTCGGCTCGTATCGCGGGAAGGTGCACATCGCGCCGATCCGGCCGCGGAACGTGCAGATCTATTGGCCGGAAGGGAACGTCCTCATTCGCCGCGGGGTCGTCGACCCCCAGTGCGAGATGCCAGACTACAACGCGCTCGTGCGGATCGCGCCTGCGGCGACGGCACAGGGAAACGCATGAACCGACCCGGCCCAACGACCCGAGCGAAGGTTTGGAAGATCCGAAACGATCTCGCCATGGAGGAAACCGATGTCATCGCCGCCGAGGAGCCGATGGAAATTCGGGTTGAGACGGGAGAGAAGAATGATCGAACCACGACCTCGCTCTCCGTCACAATGCGCACGCCGGGGAACGATTTCGAACTCGCTGCCGGCTTTCTCCTCACCGAGGGCATCGCGGTCCGGAAGCGAGACATCGTGCGGATCGAATACTGCACCGACCCGGGGATCGCACAAGAATACAATATCGTGAGCGCGGTCTTGCATCCCGACGTTGCGTTTCATGCAGACGTCTTGAGCCGCCATTTCTACATGACCTCGTCGTGCGGAGTCTGCGGGAAGACGTCCCTCGAGGCGGTTCGAGTGGTGGCCCGGCATCCAATCCCACCAGGGAGTCCGCGAGTCGACCGAGAAACAATTTCGTCGATGCCGGAGCGACTGCGCCAGGACCAGGCCCTCTTCTCCGAGACCGGCGGCCTCCATGCCGCAGGTCTCTTTGATGCCCACGGGAAATTGTTAAGCCTACGGGAAGACGTTGGTCGACACAACGCGGTCGACAAGGTGATCGGAGAAGCATTTCTCGCGGACCGCGTGCCGCTCTCCGATCGGATCCTCGCGGTGAGCGGACGTGCGAGTTTTGAGATCATGCAGAAAGCCGCCGTCGCGGGCATCCCGATCATCGTGGCGGTTGGCGCACCCTCCAGCCTCGCCGTGTCCCTCGCCGACGAGTTCGGCATGACGTTAGTGGGCTTCGCTCGCGGGGGGCGATTCAACGTCTACGCCGGTCGCGAGCGAGTCGGGAATGGGTCGGTCGAGTCGGCCCGCAAGTGACCGGATCGCGGACGGTCGGCAAGGGAAGAAACCCGTCGAAACTTCTAAGGACGCAAAGTCGCTTCGATACGCGCGTGAAGGCCGCGGTCCTCGGGACGGGCGGACTCGGACGGATCATCACCCTGGAGCTCGCGGCCGACCGGCGCGTCGATGAGATCGTGATCGTCGACAAGCGAGGGGACCGCTCCCGAGCGCTGCAATCGCTCGGCAAGACGGCGTCGCTCACAGCCCTCGAGGCGGATGTCACGGATGGGGCCGCGCTGCATCGCATCCTCGCGGGCGTGGACGTCGCAGTGAATGCGACGCTACCGGCGCACAACCTTCGCGTCATGGAGGCGTGCTTTGAGGCCGGCTGCAGCTACGTCGATAGCGCGGGATACAGTCCTCCCGTGGCGGGAGAGAAGAGCGGTGTCCTCGAGCAGCTCGCGTTGGACACGCGCTGGCGGGATCGGGGCATCAGCGCGATCGTCTCGATGGGTTCGGATCCGGGAATTTCCAACGTCATGGCGCGCGTCGCCGCGGACCGCTTCGCCGAGATCGACCGGATCCTGATTCGCAAGGCGGCGACCGGAGAGAAGGCCACGGAAGGTTTCCCCCTCTACTCGCGCGAGGTGTTCATCAGCGCGGCGCTGTCCAATCCGATCGTCTGGGACCGAAAAGAATTCCGTCAGCAGGAGCCCGCAAGTGGGGACGAGCTCTACGAATTTCCGCAGCCGATCGGGAAGCGGCGCGTCCACTGGTTCTGGCACGAGGAAGTCCTCACGTTGCCCACTCACCTCGGGAAGCCAGTGGGCTGGGTGGATTACAAGCACGACGTCAACCCCGAACTCGAGCGGGCGATCCATGCGTTCGACGCCCTGGGCCTCCTGAGGCCGGACCACAAGGTGAAGGTCGGCGTCACGCAGATCCCGTTCCGCGATGCGTTCATGGCCGCGATGCCCGAACCGTCGACCCTGATCGGGCCTCTTCCGGGGGCGCTCGGGATTGTCGTCGAGGTACACGGCACGAAAGGCGACGGAACGAAATCCGCCATGCGGGCCTCGCTCACGATGGAGCATCGGGAGGCGAACCGCCGTCGCGGTACGACGGCGGAACGCTTCTTGACCGCGGCGGCGTCCGCGGCCGCCGTGATGATGATTCACTCGAGACGCCTTCCGCGCGCCGGCGTCCGTCCTCGCCCCGGAAGAACTTCCGACGGATCTCGTGGTCCCGGAGCTCGCCGCGCGCGGGGTTTCCTTCGCCGTCGGGGATCTCCCTCTCTGAGATGGTCGACGCCGTCGCACATCCGTTAAATATGCCCGTGGCGGTCCCTTCGAAGTTCCGGGTGGAGGCCATCGCCGCGAACTCGACGCTCACCGCAATCCGAGGCGTGCGGGTCGGCCACGCGCAAGACATCCGGCGTCGGACCGGGACCACGGTCGTCCTCCTCGAGCCTCCCGCGATGGCCTTTGCCGACGCGCGGGGCGGCTGGCCGGGAACCTACGACACGGCCGCGTCGGACCTCGGGAAGACGTTCATCGAACGCCACGCGCTCCTGCTCACCGGGGGAGATGTCTACGGGTTCGACGCGGTCCGAGGGATCCGCCGCTTCCTCCTGGAACACAAGCTCGCGTCCCCGAAAGGCGGCGGCGCGATGCCGGCCATCATGGGGACAAACATCTACGACCTCGAGTTCGCCGACACGGACGGACTCGATTACACGGACTTCGGATACGGGGCGTGCCTCGATGCGTCGACAAGACCGGTCGCCCAAGGAAACGTCGGGGTGGGGACCGGAGCCACCGTGGGACCGTTCTTCGGGAAGACGGGCGGCACGAAGGGAGGAATCGGGAGCAGCGCGGCCCGCGTCGGCTCGTGGACCGTCGGCGCGGTCATCGTGACGAATTGCGTCGGCAACGTCTACGATCCGTTCGAGAACCGCACGATCGGCGGCACGCTGCGGAAGGACGGACCGGGATATCGAGAGATGGACGACGTTGCCGAAGAATACCTGAAGCGTTCGAAGACGAGATCCGGGACGACGATTGGCGTCCTCGGAACGGACGCGCCGCTAGATCACGAACACCTCGCGCGGCTCGTCGAGCTCGCCCATGACGGAATCGCCCTTGCGGTGCGACCGGCCCACATGTCGACCGACGGAGACACGATCCTTGGATTCACGACAAGAACGCCGAAGGCCGCGCGCATCGACCACCGCGCTTTCGACGTCCTGCATGACGCCGCGGTGCGGGAAGTGACACGCGCCGCCGTTAACGGCGTACGAGCCGCAGGGAGCCTCGGGGGCGTGCCGGGATTTCCCGATCTCTGACGGCGCTCTCATGGGAAATTCTGGTTGTCGGGGATGACGTCGAGGCTCGAGGTCGATGGTTTATTAGGATGTCATTGTGTCCCCGAACCGGACCCGTCGCCTAGCACGGATAGGGCACCGGATTTCTAATCCGGCTGTCGAGGGTTCGAATCCCTCCGGGTCCGCTACTTCTCCCTTAGGGCGTGTCGGAGGGGGTCGTGGTTTTCGGTCATGCGATGTCGGACGTTTTGCGGACACCTACGCGCCACGATCCCTCACCTTGACAATCGGAGTCTCCCACGCCTCTTCGGCAGCCTTCTGGCCTCGATTGGTCCGCAGGTCTGCATAGTGCCGCACCGCCGTCTGCATTGAATGGCGCAATCGCTTCGCAGAAATCTCGATGACACTCCCTTCCTTGTAGTCATGGGCTTCGAGTCGGTCCATCAAGATTTGCTCGTGCGTCCGTCGAAGGACCCTGTAGTCGCCTTCGATGCCCGCGTCCTTGAATCCGTAGGACGGAAC
>VBLV01000040.1 GCA_005879045.1 Methanobacteriota archaeon
CGGAGCGGAACGAGACGATCACGTACACGATCTGGTTGAACGTCTCCGGAGGCGGTCCTCTCCAACTCGTCAGCGTGAACTTCACCGTCGACCCGGACCTGATCCTCGTCAACACGTCGATCACGCTCCCGTTCTCGTGCGGAACGAACAGTTCCAACGCGACGTTCGCGGCGTGGCAATGCAGCTTCCTCCGCTCCGGCCGTTCGTACCGGATTGTTGTCCCGGTCGTCGTCGATGCGAACGCAACCCGTGGCCGTTCGCGGATTGCGACGGCGCAAGCGATCGAGCTCGGAGGTGGCCCGGCCACCCCGAGGATCGCCCAGGTCCGCGTCTGGATTCTGATCGGCGTCCTCGCCCTCCGGGTCGGCGCCACTCCTTCCTCGCCTCCCGTCTGGGGAAGTCGGATCACGTTCGTCGTGAACGTCACGAACATCATCACGACGGATGTGGACCCCGCGGACGTCCAGAATCTGACCGCGTACAACGTGCACATCACGATCGGCATCAGCCCGCTGCTCGAAGTCGGCAGCGCGACCCCTCGGCTCCTCGTCCTGAGCTACCTGACACCGAGCGAGAACGTCAACGTGAACTTCACCGGAATCGTCTCGTCCAACGCCACGATCGGCGATCCGGTGTGGGTCAACGCGACCGTTCTCTACGATGACGTGGCGAACCGCTCCATCGGTCCGAAGTTCGACGAGCAGCTCTTCACCGTCCAAGCCCCACCCCCGCTGCGGACCGATCTCACGTCGGTCCTCGCGGTCCTCGCCTTCGCCCTGCTGGCCATCCTGGCGGCGGTCCTGATCGCCCCCGTCCTGGGCGAACGTAATCTCACGATCGACGAGGTGTTCCTCGTCACCCGGAGCGGGATCCTGATCCAGCATCTCAGCCAGGGATCCGGGCCCGGTTTGCGGAAAGACGACGACCTCGTCGCATCGATGTTCGTCGCGATCCAGGAGTTCGTTCGCGATTCGTTCGATACGAAGGCGACCCTGGACGAGCTCTCGTTCGCGGGGCGGAAGGCGGCGGTCCTCCGAGGCCGTCACGTCGTCCTGGCCGCGCTCGTCTCCCGCGGCAACCCGCGATACCTGTTCCCACAGATGAAAGCCGTCGAGCGCGCGCTGGAGAAAGCCCACGGTCCCGCGCTGGTCGACTGGGACGGTCGGGTCGCGAGCCTCGATCAGACCACGCCGATCCTCGAGTCGTTCCTGTCGGGCGGCTTCCGAAGGATGCACGGGCGGTGGAGATGATGGGGCCACCTCGAAGGCACCCGCAGGCGGCCGTGATCCCGGTCGGGCCGCATCGTGCAGCCGGCCGCCCGGTGAGGAGGTGTCCGCGTGCCCATTGAGCGTCCGGACACGGCATCGCTGGTCCGGCAACGCCTCTTGGCGAATGCGGACGACGTCGATGCCCTCTTTGTCCTCGCCGCCCTTCGGGTCCAAGATGGCTACCTGGAGGAGGGCCTGACGATCCTCGACCGCGTGCTCCGGATCGACCCGCGCTACCCGGGCGCCTGGCGCTTCAAGGCGAAGCTCCATCGAATGCAGGGAGCGACGTCCGCGGAGCAGTCCGCGCGCCGGCGAGCCGAGGATACGGAGAGATGAAGATGGCCCCGGATGTCGTCAAGCTCAAGATCTGCATGGCCGGGGAGGGTGCCGTCGGCAAGACCTCCCTGATCCGCCGGTATGTGCTCGACCAGTACGACGACCGCTACGTCGCGACGCTCGGGACGAAGATCACGAAGAAGAGTGTGACCGTCGCCAATCCGTTCGGCCCCGAACCGCTCCAGGCCGACGTGATCCTGTGGGACATCATGGGCACGTCGACCGTCCGGGAGCTGCTGAAGGAAGCGTACTACCACGGGGCCCAGGGCATCCTGGCGGTCGCGGACCTGACGCGACGGGACACCTTGATCGCCCTCGACGAATGGGCGCGGTCGATCCGGTCGGTCGCGGGGGACATCCCGACGTTCGGCGTCGTGAACAAGGCGGACCTCGAGAAGGATCGAGCCCTCCCGGGGGCGGAAGTCGAGGCGTTCTTCCGGGAGCGCCGGTGGCCGTGGTCGTACGCGAGCGCGAAGACCGGGGCCGGCGTCGACGAGACCTTCGTTCGACTCGTGAACCACGTGCTGTCGAATCGGGGCTGACCTAGGCGATCCGCCAGCGGCGATGGGCCTCGGCGTTTTTCGTGAAGCAGTAGTGGACCGTGTTGAACTCCGTCCGCATCGCGCCGACGTCGGAGGCGACCTTGTCCGCCGGCTCGTGCTTGACCGCGACGCGGGCGAACAGGTCCGCGACCTCGTCCATCTCCGATTCCCGCATCCCGAGCCGCGTGAGCTCCTGCGTCCCGAGGCGGATGCCGCTCGGCTTCACCGAGGACGTGTCCCAGGGAAGGAGGTTCTTGTTCGTGATGATGTTCGCTTTCTCCAGGTCCCCGGCGACTTTCGCGCCGCCGCCGAGGGCCGCGACGTCCAGGGCGATCGCGTGGCTCTGCGTGAAACCGTGCTTTTCCGCGAGGGCCTTGATGCCGCGCTCATGGAGCGCCTGGGCGAGGGCCTTCGCGTTCCGGACGATCTGCGCGGCGTAGTCGCGGCCGAACTCCAGGAATTCCGCGAGCGTGATCCCGAGCGCCGCCATCGCATGAAGGTGGTGATTCGACACAACGCCGGGGAAGACGGCCCGTTGCAGCCGCTTGATGAACTTCTCGTCCTCCGAGTCGGAGAGGAGGATCCCGTGCTGCGGTCCCGGCAGCGTCTTGTGGGTCGAGCCCGTGAGGACGTCGGCACCCTCGTGGAGCGGGTCCTGGAACTGCCCGCCGGCGATCAGGCCCATCACGTGTGCCCCGTCGTACCAGACGTGGCAGCCGGCTTCCTGGAAGGCGTCCCGCAGGTCCCGGAGGGGCGTCGGGAACAGGAAGACGCTCTGCCCGAACGCCGCGACCTTCGGCTTCACGAGCCGCAGCAGCTTCGCGGTCCCGTCCACGTCGATGTTCATCCGGTCCACGTCGAAGGGATAGTTCACGTTGTTCACGCCGCGCATGCCGGCGGCGCCGAACTTCGCGGAGCTGATATGGGCCCCGTGGCTCAGGGCCACAGACGTCATGATGTCCCCCGGTTCCAGGAGGGCGAAGTACACGGCCATGTTCGCGACCGTGCCGCTGATCAGCCGCGGATCCATGTGCCGTACGCGGAAGAGCTTCTTGGCGAGGGCCACGACGCGGTCCTCGACCTCGTCGACGAAGACGTTCCCCTGGTAGTACCGCTCGTGCGGGAGGCCCTCGGCGTAGCGGTCTCCGAAATCCGTGAGCAGCATCTCGCGCGCCAGGGGACTGATCACGTTCTCGGACGCGATCATCGGGAGGGACTTCGAGAACCACGCATGATGGCGGTCCACCTGTTCGTTGATGAAGGCGACGTCTTCGTTCATCCGATACCGGACAGGAACCGACGCGCCGGATAAATACGTTGACTCGCGCTAGAAGCAGTGGACCTTGCCTTCGACGATGCGCTCCGTCATCTTGTAGATCTTCTCGAGCTCCTCGTCGATCAGGGCCTCCGCGTCTTTCTGGAGCGAGCTGAGGTGCGTGCCCTTCTCGGGGATGATCTGGGCGGTCGCCGCCTGCGGCTCGTCGATCGGGTTCCCGATCTGGGAGACGATGCGGACCCAGACCTCCTTCACCTTGCCCTGATGCTCGCGAACGAGGCGGTCGGCGA
>VBLV01000319.1:0-966 GCA_005879045.1 Methanobacteriota archaeon
TGTAGACGCCGTCGACCTCGACGTGCGCCTTCTCGAACGGGTACGAACCCGTGACGATGTGGAACAGTCCCGCGGGGAACTTCGACGGATTCGCCGCCGCATCCGTGTAGCCGTGGTCTGCGATCGTCTTCACGCGAAGGGCGGTCAGCTTCCCGTCCTTCGTGGCACCGATGTCGGCGGAGATGTGATAGTCCCGCGCGAACGAATCCGCCTGGATGTTCTCCGAGCGGTCCTCGATCCACTTGACGGGATGTCCGGTCTTCAAGGCCGCGACGACCGCGAGGACGTATCCCGGGTACACCGGCACCTTCCCGCCGAAACCGCCCCCAATGTCGGGCGAGATGATTCGGATTTTTTGTTCTGGCAAGCCCGTGACGAGCGCGAACACGCGAGGGCGAACACCGTCCGGATCGCATGGGGCGCCTGCGTGGTCATCCAGACGGTGAGCTTGCCCATCGCGTCGAACGACGCCACGCAGCCGCACGTCTCGATGGATGACACGTGGATCCGCGGAATGTAGAGGTCCTCGTGGACGACGACGTCGGACTCCTTCAGGGCCTTCTCCGTTCCCGCGCGGTCCCCGACCTCCCAGTGCCAGATCCGATTCGTCTGCTCCTTCCGGTCGGGCCGGAGGATGGGAGCGTCCGGCTCCAACGCCTTCTTCGGGTCGACGACCACGGGCAGCGGTTCGTACTCCACCTCGACCGCCGCGACCCCGTCCGCGGCCGCATACCGGCTGTCCGCGACGACGGCCGCGACCTCCTGCGACTGATACATGACTCGTTCGACAGGGAGGACCATCTGTTTGTCGGACATCAGGGTCGGCATCCAGGCCAGGTTCGCCGCCTCGAGGTCCTTGCCGCGGATTACCGCGAGGACACCCGGGACCTTCAACGCCTTCTCGATGTTGATGTACCGGATGCGGGCGTGCGCGTACGGACTTCGGACGATGTCGAGGTAGAGCAT
>VBLV01000319.1:984-1523 GCA_005879045.1 Methanobacteriota archaeon
GGCGTCCTCCTTCCGCTTCACGGACTGGCCGATGCCACCGTGCACGGTCATGGTCGTCCGCCTCCCGAAGGTCCGGCCATGTTCTTCGCGGCGTGCTGGATCGCCTTCACGATATTCACGTACCCGGTGCAGCGGCACAGGTTCCCGGAAATCGCTCGGCGGATCTGCTCCTCCGTCGGATGCGGATTCTTCTGGAGCAACGCGACGGAACACGTCATCATTCCCGGTGTGCAGAAGCCGCACTGGAGCCCATGTTCTTCGATGAAGCCTTCTTGGACCGGATGGAGCTTGCCATCCGTCTCAAGGCCTTCGACCGTCCGCACCTCTCGGCCGTCCGCTTGGACCGCGAGGATCGTGCAGGATTTCACCGCCTTGCCGTCGAGGAGGATCGTGCACGCTCCGCAGTTCGTCGTGTCGCAGCCAATGTGCGTTCCGGTCAGGCTGAGGTTCTCTCGGAGGAAATGGACAAGCAGGGTGCGCGTCTCTACCGTGGCCGACCGAGCGGCGCCGTTCACGGTCACGTGGACGTTAACGAACGG
>VBLV01000319.1:1560-2144 GCA_005879045.1 Methanobacteriota archaeon
GGCATCTCGGCGAGGACCATCTCATGCACCCCCGCGGGCTCGAGCCGAGGACCGACGCAACGCCCGGAGCGTCAGGACGCGGACCATCGCACGTTTGTACTCGGCGGGACCCCGTAGGTCCGACACAGGGCTCGTGATTTCCTGCGCCAATTCCGCGGCCCTCTCGAAGGCGGCATCATCCGGCGCCTTACCGACCAGATGCCGCTCCGCTTCCGTCGCCTTGAGCGCGGTTGGTCCCACCGCCGTGAGTGCGAGGCCCGCGGACTCGATGGTCCCTTTCGTCCCGAGCACGAGGTTCGCGGCGACCCCGACGATGGGGAAGTCGCCGATCCGCTTCTCGAGCTTCACATACGCGTTGCCCTGACCCGGCCGGGCCTTCGGGATCTCGATTTCCAGGAGGATTTCATTCGATTCGAGTGCGGTGACGAACGTGTCCTGATAGAATTCGTGAGCTGCGATCGATCGCGAACCGTTCGGGCCGCGGACGACAAAGTGAGCTCCGAGGGCGAGCATGCAGGCCGGGAGGTCGTTCGCCGGATCCCCATGCGACACGTTTCCGCCGACGGTCCCCATGTTCCGCACGA
>VBLV01000041.1 GCA_005879045.1 Methanobacteriota archaeon
GAGGAAGAGCGCGAACTCGAACACGCCGAGCGTGCCGACCCCCGCGACGCCGAATGCGAGACCGCGGATCCCCGCGTTGGACGCGCCCGCGGCGAGGTTCGCCCGCCAGAGCGCGGCGACCAAACCGCAGAAGAAGAGGAGCTGGCCGAGACCGGACGTCAACGCCAGGATCTCCTTCACCTCCGCGGCGGGAAGGACGACGATCTCGGCGACGCGAGCGGGATAGAGTCGCAGCAGCTGAGACGTGAGGTACAGCGACACTCCGAGGAATGCGAGGAACAGCCAGCCCCGGGGCGATCGGAGGCCCGTCCGTCCGATGCGAGGAGAACCCATGGGTCCGACATCCTCCCTCTCGGGCAAGAACCTTGGCCTCGCCCAGCGGGATCAGCCGTACATCGTGCCGTGCTTCTCGACTTTCGGCGCGTCGCCCGGCACTTGCTCCAAGATGTCGACCGCGAGCACGACATGCAACGGGATCAGGCGCAGCTTTCCCTTG
Source organism: Methanobacteriota archaeon (assembly GCA_005879045.1). Taxonomy (GTDB): domain Archaea; phylum Thermoplasmatota; class Thermoplasmata; order RBG-16-68-12; family RBG-16-68-12; genus RBG-16-68-12. The sequence goes on from VBLV01000041.1 coordinate 497, forward strand.
AGCTCCTGGTGGCTCTCATCCAGTTCCACGACGATCGCGTCGTCCGTCCCGATTGTCGCGTATCCCCGGAAAATGCCCTTCGTGACCTTCGTGCGGTCCCGCGTCTCCATCGACTCGATCCGGTACCGGGACCCTTTCGTGAGCGAAACAATCTCATCAGCCAACGTCCTCACCTCCGTTGCTCAGCGAGCTTCTCAAGATGGTCGACGGTCTTGCGGTAATTCTCCATCGCGATCTCCACGTTCGATTCGACGAAATTCCAGGCCTTCGATAGATTCCCGTATCGGATGCGGTACCCTTTCCGGACCGAGCTACGCTCCGTGACGTTCACCTCGTCGAGGAGGTCCATCTCCTTCAACTTGTTGATGTGGCGATAGATCGTCGCCTTCGTCGTCTTCAACTTCGCGGCGAGCTGCTCGACCGTCCAACCCTTATCCAACCGACCGAGGAGGCATTCGACGAACAGCCGGTACGGGACGGAGTCCCGCACGGAACTCGCGTCCGTCTTCGGATCGTACCCTTTCGGGATGTAGCCGATCTGCGTGAGGAACAGGAGCGCGACGTCGTCGATGTCCTTGAGCGGCGTGAGAGGGGTGTTGCTCACGATGACGATTTCGAACGGCAGACGGAACCCCTTCGCCTCGGTATCGGGGAGACCTAGTTAAGGCTTCCCATTGAATATTATGCAGGATTATGATAATAATAATGCTCAGACATCGACAATTCCGCTGTACGTGTCGATGCGAAGCCCGCGCGCGCGGAGCTCGCGGACGAGCGTGTTAATGCCGATGCTGTCCGAAGCCACGTGCCCCGTGACCACGAGGTTCTTCGAACCCTCGCGCCCGAAGAGCTCCCACAACCGCCGGAGGGCCCCCGCATCAATGTGGATATAGAAAACCGTGTCGATGCCGTGCTCGAAGGCCGCTCGGGCGACAGGGAGCCCTCCGTTCGTCCCCGCGCCGTGGTGGACCGCCCATTTTCCGAGCGGACTGTCGATCTTCCCCATGCGGACCGCGATACGCGTCTTCGCGGCCTGGAACTCCGGGATCGTGTAGAGCGTGTCGATCGCATCGCGCACTCGTGGATTCGGCTTCAACTTGGCGCGGAGCGTCTCGTCCATTACGCGTCGACCGATTTCGTCGCACGGGTTGTGGATGCACATGAGGCCGATCCCGATCAATCGCGCGATCGACGGGAGCCGGTCGTAATTCTCCGCGTGGGCTCGTTGCTCGCGATCCTCTTGCATCTCCCGGACCGCGGCATCCGCGACCGGCCGCGGCACTCCGTGGCGGGCCAGGATGTCCGCATGCTTCACAAGGACCTTCGGAAAGTCGAGGGTCGCCGACCCTCCCGTCGGATGGTGGGCAATCACGACATCGTACCCCTTTTCCTTCGCTATCCAGAGATCCGCCGCTTCGACGTCGATGCCGAACAGCGCGCGGCGCACGTTCTTGGCGGGCACGTTGATCGTCGTGTCGGAGGGAATCTCGGATTGCTTCGCGAGCCGGAGGGCGGCGTCCAAGATGTCCTGGGTGTCCATCGCCCGCGGGAGCGACTGGGACGAGATAAGGCCTTCCGCATCCCGGCCCGCGGACGCCGGCCAAAGGCTTTTCGTCTCGCGGTCGATGCGGTGCGGGGGGAAAAATCATCTCCGATATCTCGCCCAAGGAAATCGCCCGAGCGGGTGTGCTCGTGCGGATCCCGCCGGCCTTGCGTTCCTACACGGACGGCCAGGACGAAGTCGTCCTGGAGACTACGGACGTCGCCGCGATGTTGCGCGCCCTCGAAGCGAGCTTCCCGGGAATCCGGGATCGCGTCGTCGACGAGGCGGGCCGGCGCCGTCCGTACGTGAACGTCTTCGTGAACGAGGAACTCATCCGAGCATCTTTGCCGGAATCGAAACTGAATCCCGGAGATGTCGTCCACATCCTCCCCAGCGTCGCCGGTGGTTGACATGGCTCGTTCGATCAAGAAAGGCAGCGTGGTCGTCGCGGTCGGGACGAAGAAAGGCGGATTCCTTTTCCATTCTCCGGATCGAAAGAAATGGTCGGTCGCGGGCCCGTTCATGGAGGGCGGGGCCGTCTATCACATGATCCTGGATCCGCGGGACGGCCGAACCGTCTACGCGTCCGCCCCGATGGGAAGCGAACCGTGGGGACCGGCGATCTACCGCGGCCGCGCAGAGGAGGAGCCGAAGGCGACGCAAGCCTTCCCCAAGTTCAAGGAGGGCTCCGATCTCAGCGTGTCCCGGATCTGGCATATCGAACCGGGACCGTCGGAAGCGCCAGACACGATCTACGCGGGCGCCGAGCCCGCGGCCTTGTTCCGCAGCGACGACCGCGGGGACACGTGGCACGATTTGGGTTCGTTGAACTATCATCCGACGAGGAAGGAGTGGCAACCAGGTGGCGGGGGGCTGTGCCTCCACTCCGTGCTCGTCGACCCGCGGAACGCGAGGCATCTCATCGTGGGAATCAGTGCCGTCGGAGCGTTCGAGACGCGGGATGGCGGACGCAGCTGGACGATGGAGAACCGCGGCGTGCGGGCAGAGTTCCTCCCGAACAAGTACCCGGAGTGGGGCCAGTGCGTGCACAAGCTCGCCTGGGACGCCTCCGGGGACGGCTCCCTCTTCCAGCAGAATCACTGTGGGACCTACCATCGCGGACCGGACGGTGGAGAATGGACGGAAGTCACGAAAGGCCTGCCGTCCGATTTCGGATTTCCAATCGCCGTGCATCCAAGGCAGAAGCACACCGCGTTCGTGGCGCCGTTGGTCGGCGCTGGGAACCGCGTGTTCCCGAAGGGGCAGATGGCCGTCTGGAAGACGACGAACAGGGGCAAAGCGTGGCGACGTTCCACGAAGGGTTTGCCCGGCCCGGGCGCTTACCTTGGGGTTCTCCGGGAAGGAATGGCCGTCGATGAGGCGGATCCGATCGGTGTCTACGCCGGGACGAACACGGGGCAGCTCTTTGCGAGCCGCGACGAAGGCGAATCGTGGAAGATGATCAGCGACTTTTTGCCACCCATCTTCTCCGTGACCACGGGGATTGCACAGTAGCCCGAACGAGGCGTTGCGCCGGAGAACGCCGAACGTGGAAGGAGGCGGCGCGCCCCGCGCCGCCTGGTGGTCGGTCCCGAACTCAGAAGACGAAGATCAGGACCAGGACGGCCGCTAGCAGCTGCGCGATTCGCCAGACGGTCGTCGTCCAGGAATCGCCCGACGCTGCGTACGCTCCGAGGAACAGCGCAAGCGTCACGAAGAAGCCGCCGATGCCTCGGAGGATCAGGGCCGCCATGATGATCGACGTGGCCCCACCGCCGCCTCCAGCGACGGCGAGGATCGAGGTCGCGACGATCCCCGTCAGGAGCGCGAGCAGGCCGAACACCAAGACGGTCATGTGCTGGGCCGGCGACCGGCCGATGTCCCAGAGTCTATCGCCCATTCCCGCCATCGTGCCACCTCACCCGAAGATCGTGGGGGAGTTCGCGAGGACCAGCAAGAGGGCGACGAACGCGACGATCAGGAGGAACAACCGGACAAAGACGTCCAGATCCTCCGCGTAGACGGCGGCGGCGAAGAGACCCAGGACGAACAGGAAGATCCCGAAGTGGGCGACGAGCGGGCCCCAGACATTCGCTAGGTCCGCCCGGGCCAGCGCCGCGTCCGCCGGCTCGCCGGGTCTCGGTGCCGTTCGGCTCACGTCGACGAGGATCGCGCCGATCATGAGAAACAAGAGACCTAGCGCGATGACCGCGGCAATCATGATCTTCCTTCGATCCATCATCATTGGCGC